>NZ_JABJWD010000055.1:0-42053 GCF_013155425.1 Gluconacetobacter entanii
CCTGTAGTCCATGCTGGCGCCAGGGTTCACGCAGCAGGGGGCGGCCCGCGGGAGGGAGGGGTGCCAGGGGAAATCGCCGGCGGCGCGCGTGGCTGCCCCGGGCGGACACGCGCACGCGCCCACGCCATGGGGGGCAGCGGCATGAACGGCAGCGCCGCAAGTGCGATGGCGGGCAGGTGCAGCAGCGGGCACAGCGTACACGACCCGTCATGGTCATGGTGGGCCGTGTCATGCTGGAGGCCGTGGCCGAGGGCATGGGCAACGGCATGGCCGATGGCGGCAGGGGCTTCGCCCATGGCCATCGTGGTGTCGTCGCATCCGGCCATCGGGGCGGGTGGCGCGATATCTATACCGGTCAGGCGTGCGATCGTGGCGCGCGGCATCTCCCCCGGCAGGGCGCGGCCCAGCACCAGCAGTTGCCCCACAAAGCCCAGCAACGTGCACGCGACAACCAGCCAGCGGAGGGCGGTTTGGCCTGTCACAGGGTGGGGGATGCGTGCCATGGACCGGAAAGACGTGCCTGTTTTTTCACGAATGCGCGACAATGTCGGCCACGTGGCAACGCTTGTCAAATCCGCAGGCGGGTATAATGTGTCGAACCCGGAATGGTGCAGCGGCCCGTCCGCAACGAATCTTCCGCCATGCCCGCCAGGCGGTCATGGCGTCTTCAAGCTGCATGAATGGCGCGGCCCGACAGGCCGGCTTACAAAAGGAATGGTCATGTCCGGACTCTTTGCAATCCTGCGACGCGGCGCCGTGACCGCAACCGTTGCGCTGGCCTGTGCCGCAGCCCCCGTGCAGGCCGCGACGCTGGCCGATGGCGTGGCGAAAACCGTCGCCGGGCAGCCGGGATATTTCGCCGTCTATGCCGCGATGTCGGGACAGCGCCCCCAGGTCTGCCTGAACTGCAGGGAGTACATCAACGCCGCCAGCACCATGAAGCTGTTCGTGATGGATGCGGCCTATGACATGTTCACAAAGGGTACCCTCCATCCGGAGGAGACCATCGTCGTGCATAACAGCTTCCATTCGCTGGTGGGAACGCGCAGCTTCGCGCTGGAGCAGAAGGAGGATTCCTACGATCCGCTCTATGCACAGATCGGCAAGCCCGTGGCGGTGTCCGAACTGGTGCGCGTGATGATCCAGTACAGCAGCAACCTCGCCACCAACCTGATGATCGAACGGATTGGCGTGCCTTATATCCATGCCGTCATGAAGGCGCAGCACCTGCGCGGCGTGCGCTTTGGCCGCATGATCGAGGATTATGACGCCAACGATCAGGGCATCCGCAACGAGATGACGGCCAGGGGGCTGGGCCAGTTCATGCAGAAGCTCGACCATGGGGAGATTGTTGGCCCGGCGCAGAGTGCGGCGATGATCGACATCCTGCGCGGGCAGCATTTCAATGACATGATCCCCCCCGGCCTGCCTTCGGGCACCCCGGTCGCGCACAAGACCGGCTGGGTCGAGGGCGTGCGCAACGATGCGGGCATCGTCTTCCTGCCGGACGGGCGTCACTATATCCTTGTGATGCTGACGAAGTCCCTGCCGGACGAGGCCGCGGGCATCCGGGTGCTGAACACCATTTCCCGACAGGTCTATGACCATTTTGTCTCCGCACCCGCAAGGGATGCGGCGAAGGGCGGGTAAGGCGGGTCATTTTCGGGTGTCATGCGATTGCGTGTCGCATGGGGCCGTGGGTTCTGGCACGGCGCGCGGCATTGGATAACCAGCCAGGTTACGGGGGCCTTGTAAGACATGCGGCTGCGTCAGATTGAAGTGTTCTATGCGATCATGACGACGGGATCATTGCGTCGCGCGGCGGAGGTGCTGCATGTCTCCCAGCCCGCCGCAAGCAAGGTGCTGCGTTACGCGGAACAGTCGCTGGGCTTTGCCCTGTTCGAACGTACGGGTGGCCGCCTTGTCCCCACGCGTGAGGCGCAGATCATGCTGCCGCATGTCAACACGATCTTTGGCAAGCTGTCGGACCTCAAGCGCCTGACCGACAACCTGCGCTATGCCCGCGATGGCCATTGCATCAGCATCGGCTGTGTTCCCAGCCTCGGGCTCAGCCTCGTGCCGCGGGTGATCCAGCGCTACCACGCCAGCCACCCGGGAACGGAACTGACGATCGATACCCTCCATGGTACCGAAATCGTGTCGCGCATCCTCAACCATGACCTCGACCTTGGCGTCGTGTTCGGGGATTATTCATGCGACGGGGTCAGTTCCCACCATATTGCCGATGTGCCGCTGCTGCTGATTGATGGCGGTGACCATAACGGGAAGGCGGTCGTGCTGGAGCGGATCGACCCGACCCGTTACATCGGGCTGAGCGAAAATGACCCGACCGCGCGCCTGCTGGACATGGCGATGGAGGAGGCGGGTGTCTGCACCGCCCCGTCGGTGCGGGTGCGCACGCATTACATGGCGGCCGAACTGGTGCGGCTGGGGGCGGGGTGCGCCATTGTCGATGCCCTGACCGCGCTGCATCATCCCGGCCTGTCGAAACCGCACGCGATTTCGCCACCGCTGCATGTGGCCTGCACGGTGCTGTTCCGGGCGGATTACGCGCTTTCGCATATTTCGCGCGATATCCTGTCGCTTCTGCGGACGGAACTCGATGTGGACCTTGAACGGCTGCGTCACTGAGGCGCCAGTAGTGCCTTTTTTGAGAAAGGTGCCGCATGTTCAGGGCCTTTTGAAAAAATCTTCACCAGAAAATTTCATCGGTTTCATGATGTGAATGATTGCGCGGCCGACATACCCCAGGTTAAGGCCGGGTAGCATCTGGTTATGGGACAGGGCGCGGATTTCATGCTTTGCTACGGGTGGTGCCATGCCATGTGTGTGACGACGCCATCTTGTGTTCAGCAGCGTCAGGACAACCGGTAGTGAAAAAGTCATTTGTGCGGCGGATCGCCCGTTGCATCGGGGAAATGGGCGTAGTGTCGCTTGCGGTGCTGCCCCTTGCGGTTTCTTCATCATGGGCGGCGCCTGCGTTGCCGGCGGGGCTTACTGCCGCGCAGATCGATGATGTCGTCGCGCGCGCGCGCGATGCGTTCCATGTGCCCGGCGTGGCCGTGGCGATCGTGCATGACGGGCAGGTCGTTTTTGCCCGTGGATATGGCCGCCGGGGGGAGGACGCGCACAGCGGTGATGTCGATACGCGCACGCTGTTTGCCATCGGGTCCAATACCAAGGAATTCACGACAACCGCGCTTGCGACACTTGTTGATGCGGGAAAGCTGAAATGGGATGACCGGGTCATCGACCACATGCCGGAATTCCGCGTGGCCGATCCCGCCATCACACGCGATTTCCGTGTCAGTGACCTGCTGACCCACCATAGCGGCATGGGCGAGGGCGCGGGTGACATGATGCTGTTTTCCCACAGCACCTACACCCGTCCAGAAGTGCTGGCCGCGCTGCCCTACATGCCGTTTACCGCGCCGTTCCGGATGGATTATGCCTATAACAACCTGCTTTATGTCGTCGCAGGGGCACTGGTGGAGAAAATCAGTGGTACAAGCTGGGAAAATTATGTCCAGTTGCACCTGATCAATGCCGCCGGACTGCCTGCCTGCCAGAGCACGCCGCCGGTAAAGGGGCAGATGGATGTCGCGACGGGGGAAGGGGAAGATTCCGACCTGCCTGATCGCGCCACGCTGCGCCTGCCCGCCGTGGCGCCCGCAGGCGGGATCTGGTGCAGTGCCGATGGCGTTGGCCGCTGGGTGCAGATGTTCCTCAATGGCGGGAAGACGCCCGAAGGCAAGACCATCATCAGCACCGCGCAGCGTGATACGGTCTGGGCCCCGCATGCGCTGCTGCCGCTGCCGGATACCGCACCGGCGACGCAGGGACATTTCCGTGCCTATGGCTATGGCTGGTTCACCGAGGACTTTTTCGGCAAGAAGCGTGTGTGGCACACGGGAACGATCGACGGGATGGTCAGCTATATCTCGTTCCTGCCGGAAATGAAGACCGGGATCGTGGTCCTGACCAACCATGATGACAACCATGCGACCTATGCCATAGAGACGACGCTCAATTCCCTTGTCGTGACAGGGAAAAGCGAGGACTGGGTCAAGCATTGGAAGGATGTGGCCACGGCAAAGGAAGCGGCGGAGGCGAAGGCGGCGGCCACGGATGGTCCCGGATCGCCCGCGCGTCCGTTCATCACGCTGTCCGCGCAGGCGGCGCATGATTATGTCGGGCTGTATCATGATGACTGGCGCGGCAACATGCATGTCACGCAGAAAGGTGCCGAACTGCGGCTGACCTTTGACAAGGCCATCGGGCTTTCGGGCGTGCTGTCGGCGCTGCCGCATGACCTGTTCGTGGTGCGGTGGGATAACCGGGCACAGGATGCGGAGGATGACTGCTATGTCCAGTTCCTGCGTGACATGACCGGCAAGGTTACGGACATGAGGATGCAGGTTGTGGGATCGGATTTCAGCTTTGACGCGCAGGACCTGCATCCGCACAGGGTCTCGGACCAGCCCTGATTGGCGGGACGGGCAGGTTTTTTTGAAAAAGAACCAAAAGCTTTTGTAAATTCAGGAATGGCTGTGTTCTGGAAACGCTTGTCCGGAGCACGCCATTAAATATCAAAAGTTTTTGGTGAAGCTTTTTCAAAAAAGGTTCAAAAAACACCGCATTTTCAAAAAAGAAATCCCCCGGGAACATCCTGTCATCTTGCAAAAAAAAAGGGGCATGGGAATCGAAATTCCCATGCCCCTTTTTTGATGTCGCCGCAGGGGATCAGGGTTTCTGCGGGGCAAAGATACCGGCCGCCGGTGTGGGGGCATGCACGTCGATCCAGCTATTGGCGACGTCCACACTGATCTGCGCCGGTTTGTAGGCGCTGGCGGGGGCAAGGAAGATATTGTCCACATATGTCTGCGGATTGCGGTCGTAAAGCGGGAACCAGCTTGACTGCACCTGGATCATGATCCGGTGTCCGGGCAGGAAGGTATGGTCCGCCACCGGCAGGTTGAACTTGTACAACTGCGGCGTATTGGCGGGGATGGCCTCAGGGTGTTCAAGGCTCTTGCGATAGCGTCCGCGCAGGATGTCGGCGCTGACCATCAACTGGTATCCGCCCATCTCGCGCTGTTCGGGGACCTCGTCAGGATACACGTCGATCAGCTTGACCACGAAATCCCCATCGGTGCCCGTGGTGGAGGCCGTCAGATGGACAACCGGCTGCCCCTTGATCGTAAAGGGCTGCGTCAGCACACCCGACGTCATGGTCAGCACGTCAGGCCGGGCGGAGAAGTTCCGCTGGTCCATCGTCAGCCATTTCGCCCATGGCGAACCCGGCACGCCCTTGGTCAGTACGGGACGCGGGATATAGGTCACCGGATGCGCCGGGTCCGACACATACTGCTGCGTGCCCGCGCCGGCGGCAGGGGCGGTGAAGGCCAGTCCGTGTTCCGGCTGGAAATGCAGGCTGGTGCATCCCGACGTGCAGTCTGCCGATGGCAGGGCATTGGACGATTCCCACACATTCTCCCCGGTGCGGAACGACGTCACGCGTGCGGGCAGGGGAATGGAGGGATCCTTCAGGTAATGCGCAAGGAAGGGTTCAAGCACCTTCTTGCGGAAATACAGGCCGGTATCGGCATGAAAATCAATATCGCCCAGCGTGCCGGCTTCCTTCGCCTCCCCACCATGGTTCCATGGCCCCATGGTCAGGTAGAGGTTCGAAGCCGACGAAGGGCTTTTCTGCAGCGCGTAATAGGTTGCGATCGCGCCATAGATGTCTTCCTGATCCCAGAGGCTGTGGACCAGCATCGTCGGAACCTTCAGCCCCTCCTTCTGCAGCAGTTTGTCCACCGCCTGGTCCTGCCAGTAGGAATCATAGGCCGGATGCGCCAGGATCTGGTTGAAGAAGCCGATCTGCTCCATGCCCCGCGACTTGCCCACCATGCCGGCCGACACGCCCTTGAGATACACGTCATAGGCGTCATACTCGCTGGCCCACCATTTCGGTGTGCTCTTGCGCGTCGCATCCTGGGTGTAGATGTAGGGCAGCGTTTCCTCGCGGAAGGCGCCATTGTGGAACCAGTCATCCCCCATCCAGCCATCGACCATCGGGTTCATCGGAACCGAGACCTTGAGCGCCGGATGCGGGTGGAACAGCGCCGTCAGCGCGGTATAGCCATCATACGAGATCCCGATGATCCCGACCTTCTTGTTGCTCTGCGGAAGGTTGTGGATCAGCCATTCGATCGTATCCCACGTATCCGTCGAATAATCGACCTGCGTGCCATTCAGCGGACCACGCAGCGGGCGGGCCATGACATAGCTGCCTTCGGAACCATGCTTGCCGCGTACGTCCTGGATGACACGGATATAGCCACCATCGGCGATCACGTCGGGCATGTTGTCATAGCCCTGCATGATCGAACTCATATGCCCGCTATAGGCGTAGGAGACCATGCGGTCGGCGCTGTAGGGCGTGCGCGTCAGCAGGATGGGCGCATCATGCGCGGCCTTGGGGATCAGGATGACGGTATAAAGCTTCGTCCCGTCGCGCATCGGGATCATGACATCCTTGCGGACATAATCGAAGCTGGAATCCACGACCTGGAATTTGTCCGGCATGTCGGGGGCAATGCCGCCCGGCGGTGCCTCCTGCGCCATGGCGGCCATGGAGAAAGCAGCAAAACATCCTGACAGCAGGAGTATCTTTTTCATCATCGGTCTCACGCAGCGTACAGAAAAGAGGCCGGACCCGAAAGCCCGGCCTGTCAGGCGGTTCTTAGAACTCCGCCGAGATGGTGCCAAAGAATTCTCGCGGTGCCGCGACGAACAGGTTGGCGTTGTCATCACCGGTCACCGATGCCGCGCCATACACGCCACCGATATAGTTCGTGTTGAACAGGTTGGTGATGCCGAACGTGGTCTTGAGGTTACGGGTGAAGCCGATCTTGCCGAAGTTGTAGGCAAGGTTGAGGTTTGCCAGCCAGTAGGACGGGATCTTCTCGTCATTCATGTAGGTCATGGGACGCGAACCGATATAGTTCACGTTGAAGTTGAACATCGCCCGCTTGTAGGTGTAGTTCAGGTTCGCCTTATACATGAACTTGGGATAGTAAACCTGATGCTTTCCCTTGATATCGTAAGTCGTGCCGCTGTAGTTGATGGACTTGCTCTGGTATTCGGCGTTGTTCCAGCTAAAGCTGTTGGTGATTTCCAGCCCCTTGAACGGACGCACCGTGCCCTGCACGTCCGCGCCGTTCATGGTTTCGCGGCCGACGTTCAGGAAGGCATTGTTCGCGTTGTTGGCCGACCCTTCGGTAATGGCCGCAAGGCGGTTGTAATAATCCGTGTGGTAGAAATCCACCGAGCCAGAGAAGTAGCGCGAGTTGTAGCGGTAACCCACGACATAGTTCCAGGTCCGTTCCGGCTTCAGCTTGCTCTTGTTCTGGTCAAAGACCGTCTGCGCCGAAGTGGTGGAATTGCCCAGGCCACCCCATGCCGTATCCGTATCCGTCTGCGAATAGTAGTCGTAGGCACGCATGTTTTCCGCAATATCCCAGTAAACTTCATGGTTGCGGAGGAAGTGGTAATCAAAGCTGAAGTGCGGCAGGAACGCATCCGACGCCGTCATGCTGCCGTTGACGGGGTGACGGTAATAGGCGTTCCAGCCTTCGGCGATCAGCTTGTCGGTATAGTCGGCCTTCGTGCCGCCATGCGTCGTCTGCGTCATGGAGCGGAAACCCGCCAGCAGCGTCATGCCCGGCATGATCGTCCAGCGATCCTGCAGGAAGAAGCTGAAGGTATTGGTGTTGAAGCTGTTGTTGAACCACGTGGCGCCGGAACCCGCGGGCATGTCGGAATCGTCGTTGTGGCCGGAGGTCAGGCCGTCCTCATACAGGCGTTCGTTATAGACCCACTTGTTGTTTTCGTACCAGATGCCGGTTTCGATATGGTTGTGATGCGGGGCCTCGATCGCGAATTTCTGCGTGAAGCCAAGGCGACGCATGAACGCGTGGCTGCCGATCAGCGCCATGGGAACGCCCGAAACGGTGCCGTCGGAGTTCAGCGACACGGGGCCGTAGGAGGGGGAGGTCAGGAAGTTGTTGGTGCCGCCATAGATGGCGCTGTTCACGTTGCCATAGACGATCGTGTCAGACGTCACGTTCTTGAAGATGTCGTAATGCAGGGAGACGTTCGACAGGTAGGTGCGCTGCAACTGCGATGCATCCCAGGCGTAATCGCCGACCTCGTCATTGCTCAGTATGCCCTGCACCGATGACGGCACCTGGTCGGTATACTGCGCATAATAGGCCCACAGCTTGGCCTTTTCGTAATCAGGTTTGAGGTAGGTCGTGTCACGCCCCATCTTCTGCCACATGTTCTTCGTCAGCGTCAGGTAGTTGGACTGCGTGAAGTCGCCATAGCCGAAGAAGGCCGTCAGCTTGCCACGATCACCCAGAGGCTGGACCACCTTGGCGTCCGCCTGCAGTTCGTCCTGGTAGCCCTGGCCCTTCCACAGGTTGGAATCGGTGCGGGCGAAGGAGGCGTAGAATTTCGTGCCCGTGGAGTTGAGCACGCCACTGTCCACGCGGCCATAGGTACGGAACGCGTTATAGCTGCCGAAGGTCTGGCTGACCTTGCCGCCCGCCTTGTCCTTCGGGTCCGACGTCACGTAGCTCATCGCGCCGCCGAGGTTCTGGGTGGAGAACGAATCCAGCGCGCCCGCGCCCTGTGACATCGTCATGCCGCCGATGTCGTCCTGGATCATCGCCTGCGTGATCGACACGCCGTTGTCGTTGGCGAAGCCCTGCGTGCCCAGCGGCATGCCGTCAAGGGTCGCGCCGATCTGCATCTGCGTGAAGCCGCGCACGTAGAACGTGTTGCCATAGGTATCGAGGCCGAACGCGTCGGTGGAGGTGAAGTTCGCCCCCGGCGTGGTCTGGGCCAGCACCTGCATGGGGTTCGTGCCTTCGACGAAACGGTCCATGACCTGGCGTGTCACCGCGACCTCGGACCCGTGGCTGCGCACGCGCGCCGCGCTGACCGTCAGGGTTTCGGGCGTCTTGCTGGCGAGCTGGTGCGTCGCGGTGCCCGTGCGTGCCCGGGTCGTGCCCTTCGTGGTCGCCTTGGTGGTGCGATGGGTGGTGGCGGTCGTTGTCGTGGCGGTCGTGTCCGCGGCAGAGGCCGAAGCACAGGTCCCGATGGACGAAAGCAGGGTGTACCCCGTTATCGCCGTACAGAATAGAAGCCACGATTTCTTTTTTGAATACTGCATGGGTCCAGGCTTGCTGAGCATTTGTTACCTTGCCTCAGATCGGGTTGCGACATGTTCTGCGGAAACGGCACGTAATCTTGGTTTTGGTATGGTTGGGATCAGGTTGATATCATTCGGTTCTATACCGAAATGTTTTAGGTTGATTCGTTCTTTGTCAATAACAAAAAATCATGTTCTTCTTAACCTGAAGTTAAGTGGTCGGCCTATGGCCTGATAATACAGGGCAACCCCTGCCTGCCCGTGCTTATTTCATACATGTAATGACATATTGTGACAAAGGGCCGCTCTATTTGTCCTGTCATGAAACAAGGCGCGATGACCCTCTGATTACAGGATCATTTATATGAAATTACATAGAGCCCCGCGAAGGGAACGGATGCAGGAAAGCGTCCTGCCACGGGCATCGCAAGTTGCCTGCCAACACCCATCAGACAGGTCGCGTCACGTATAATTCCCTGATTGTGTCAGGATATTTCTGCGTCCCGACAACAGGCCCCACCGAAAGATCGGGACTGTTCCTGGATTGGCTTTGGAATATATTCATGCTCCCAATCCCCCCAGAACTGTTGATCTCCGGCAGACTATTTCAGTGGGGGCGGTTTCATGTCAATTCCAAATATGACCAGTTCTTGTTAGCCATGGGTTAAGGTGGGTCCCTGTGGCAGGAATGTCGCACTTTTCCCACGGGATATCCTTGATAATCGTGTTATATCAACGGGATGTGCAAATGTCACGCCTGTGTGCGCATCGGGCACGCCACGCTATAACCGCTGGTTATATCCCCATGATCAGATGGAATTGGATATTGTCGCTGATCCAGTACAGTGTAGTAACAATGACGCCTTTCCGGCGGGACATGCCGCCATGCCAACTGGCTGTCCATACGTCAGGCATGGCGGTCGGCAGGTCCGGGTCGTTGGCCCGGTTGTTATGCAACACCTGTTCTGGCATCAGGGGCTTTCGCGAATGTCATGTCTGGCGCGTGCGGGCCTGTTCCGGCCCGGAACCGCAGGGGAGGGGCATGGAACCGCCAGTGATGTTTGGGGCATGAGTAGTTGCGATTGATGTTGTGGTCCGCGCGTTACCTGTCCCGTTACCTGCTGGTGCCTGTGTCTGTCCTCCTTTGCCTGTGCGCCACGGCACGGGCGGCGACGCAGGACCATCGTGGCGGGGAACTGCGCCTGCTGGGCAGTACGTCGGGCGGCACGCTGGACCCGCAACTGCATTATACCCCGGTTTACCTGCAGATTTTTTCGGCCGTCTATGATGGCCTCCTGACCTATCGCAAGGCCGGGGGTGCTGCGGGGGACGAGGTCGTGCCGGACCTGGCCACCGCATTGCCCCAGCCCGAGGATGGGGGCAGGACATGGACCTTTCACCTGCGTCCGGGCATCAGGTTTTCCGACGGGCGGCCCGTCCGGGTGGAGGATGTGCTGGCTTCCTTCCGGCGCATCTTCCGTGTCGGCAGTCCCACCGCCAGCAGCTTTTATGAAAATATCGTCGGCGCGCGGGACTGCCTGCGCCAGCCCCATGCCTGCACCCTGTCCGAGGGGGTGCAGGTGGACCCGGCAACCGGGCGCATCACGTTCCACCTTGTCGAACCGGATGCGGAATTCCTGACCAAGCTGGCCTATCCCCATGCCGTGATCCTGCCTGCCGACACGCCTGACCATGATGTCGGCACGACGCCGGTGGTGGGGACGGGGGCCTATCGCGTCGTCTCCTACGACCCGCAGCAGTCGCTGCACCTTGCGCGCAACCCGTATTTCCACCCGTGGAGCGATGCCGCGCAGCCCGAAGGGTATGTCGATACGATCACCTACAGCTTCGGCCTGCGTGACGAGGACGAGGTCACGTCGGTGGAGACCGGGCATGATGACTGGATGTTCGAGGTCAAGCCCCTCGACCGGCTGGGCGAACTTGGCGCGCGTTTCCCCGACCGGGTTCATATCAACCCGTCGCTGCACATCGTCTATGTGCCGCTCAACGTCAACATCCCGCCCTTTGACAATGTCATGGCGCGGCAGGCGGTGGCATGGGCGCTGGACCGGCATGCGGCGGCCATCTTCTATGGCGGCCCGGCGGTGGCGACCCCGATGTGCGACATGGCGCCCCCCAATGTGATGCCGCCACGGGGACAGTGTCCCTATACCCTTGCGCCCGGTCCGGGGGGCGATGCGTCGGCATGGCCGCGGCCCGACCTTGCGCGGGCGCGTGAACTTGTCGCGAAAAGCGGGACGCAGGGGCAGGCCGTGACCATCGTCGTGCAGACGGATTCAACACAGCGTGGGATCGGGGCATGGATGCGTGACCGCCTGCAGCAGATCGGCTACAGGGCATCGGTGCGAGAGATCAGCCGGGGGGTGCAGTTTTCCTATATCCAGAACAGTGCGAACAACGTGCAGATCAGCCTGACAAGCTGGTTTGGTGATTATCCGTCGCCTTCCAACTTCCTGTACCTGCTGTTTGCCTGCTCCAGCTTCCATCCGCATTCCGACAATTCGATCAACATTCCCGGCTATTGCAATCCCGCGCTCGATGCCATCATGCATCAGGCGCTTCAGGAACCGCGCGATCCGATCCGCATGGCCCTGTGGCGTCAGGCCTCCAACATGATCAACAGTGATGAGCCCGCCGTGCCCCTTCTTGCCATCAAGGACGTAGACCTGGTTTCCCCCCGCCTGGGGAACTACGCCTACCACACCCTCTACCACATGCTCGTCGCGCGGGCGTGGGTGCGGTAATGGCGCAGGACCTTCCGGCCCCGCCCGCAGGCCCGTGGCGTCAGGCCGCGCGTTCCATCGCGCGCAACCGTTCGGCCATGGCGGCGCTGGCGACGCTGGCGCTGGTGACGCTGGCCTGCATGCTCGCACCACTTTACGCCCACCATGTCGCGCATACGGACCCCTTCACCTCCAACGTGGCGGGCAGCATCATGCTCGACGGGCATGAGGTCGATATCATGCAGCCCAATGACAATCCGCTCCACCTCGGGCTCAGCCCCATTGGCCCGACATGGCATGCGACCTACCTGCTGGGCGCGGACAGCCAGGGGCGCGACCTTGCCTCGCGCCTGCTGTATGGCGGGCGCAATTCGCTGCTGGTCTCGTCCTGTGCGGCGGTGGTCTGCCTCGTGCTGGCGGCCACGGCGGGCATTGTTGCGGGGTTTTCGGGCGGGATCATTGATGCGCTGCTGTCGCGCGTGATGGACATCATGTGGGCGGTGCCGGTGTACCTGTTCGCGATCTCGCTTTCGATCGTCACCGTCAGCCACGGCCTGCGCCTCGGCCCGCTTACGGTGCGCGCCGACAGCCTGTTCATCCCCATCTTCATCATTGCGCTGGTCTATGTGCCCTATGCCGCGCGGCCGATACGCGGGCGGGTCATGGCGTTGCGGCAGGCCGAATTCGTGACCGCCGCGCGCTGCCTTGGCGTGCCGCGCTGGCGCATCGTCGTGCGCGATATCCTGCCCAATGTCACCACCACGCTGGTGATGCTTGGCCCGCTGCTGATGGCGCTGTCGCTGCTGGCGGAAAGCGCGCTGTCGTTCCTCTCGCTTGGCGTGCAGGCACCGGCGGCGTCGTGGGGGACCATCATCCAGGATGGGGAGGGGCTGATCTATACCCGTCCCATGGTGGCGGTGGCGCCGGGCCTTGCGATCGTGGTGGTTGTGCTGGCGCTCAACATCCTTGGCGACGGGCTGCGTGACGCGCTGGATGTGCGTGACGCGGCGCGGCGTTCGTCGTGAAGGGGGCGCGGTCATGATGCTTGCCCTGCTGCGCCGTCTGGGACAGACGCTTTTCGTGCTGTTCGGGATTTCGGCGCTGGTGTTCGTGGTGTTCTTTGCAACGCCGGGGGCGGACCCCACGGCGCGCATCGCCGGGCGCAATGCGTCGCCCGCCGTGATGGAGAAGGTGCGCAAGGAATATGGCTTCGACCGGTCCATGCCGGTGCAGTACGCCACGATGATGAAAAAGCTGTTCATCACGCGCGACCTTGCCTCCTACGTCGATCGCGGCGAACTCGTGGTGCCGGAGATCATGCGCGCCGCCCCCGTGACGGCGTCGCTGGTCTGCGGGGCTGCGGCGATCTGGGTCGTGGTGTCGATCGCAATGGGGACCCTGGCTGCGGCGATGAAGGATACATGGGTGGACCGGACCCTGATGATGCTGGGGCTGATCGGGATTTCCATGCCGGTCTTCTGGCTGGGGCAGGTGACGAACCTTGTGACGCAGAGCCGTTATCACGACACATGGCTGTTTTCGTGGGTGCCGGGGCTGGGATATATCCCGTTTTCCGAAAGCCCGCTGGGCTGGTTCCGCGCGCTGGTGATCCCGTGGATCGTGCTGGCGGTCATGTTCATCGGCATCTACAGCCGCGTCCTGCGCGCCGACCTCGTGGCGCTGTCGGGGGAGGATTTCATCCGCACCGCACGCGCCAAGGGCCTGTCGCCGGTGCGCATCCTGCTGTGGCATGGGCTGCGGACGTCGATGATCACCTTCGTCTCGCTGTTCGGACTGGATTTCGCGCAGCTTGTCGGGGGTGGCGCGCTGCTGACGGAGGTCGTCTTCGGCCTGCCCGGCGTGGGGCACCTGACGTACCAGGCGCTGAACAACCTCGACCTGCCGGTCATCATGGCCACCGTGATGTATTCCGCCGTCTTCGTGGTGATGGCCAATGCGGCGGTGGACGTGCTGTATGTGTTTCTTGACCCGAGGGTGCGTGATGGCCGCTGACATGTCTTCTCCCGCCCCCCTGCTGGAGGTGCGCGACCTGTGCGTCAGCTTCCCTTCGGGCGGGCGCATGATCCCGATTGTCGAGCATGTGTCCTTCACCCTGGGCGAGCGCGAGATCCTTGGCCTCGTGGGGGAATCCGGGTCTGGCAAGTCCGTGACGGCCATGGCGGTCATGGGGCTGATCGACAGTCCGGGCGTGCGCATCACCGGATCCGCGCTGTTTCGCGGGCAGGAACTGGTGGGCCTTGCGCCCGCGCGGATGCGGCGCCTGCGGGGCAAGCAGATCGCCATGATCTTTCAGGACCCGATGACGGCCTTTACCCCCGTCTATACCATCGGCTGGCAGATAGATGAGCAGATCCGCGCGCATGAACACGTCACCCGCAGGCAGGCGCGTGCGCGCACGGTGCGGTTGCTGGGGGAAATGGGGGTGCCCGACCCCGAACGCACGGCCAACCGTTATCCGCACCAGCTTTCGGGTGGACTGCGCCAGCGTGCGATGATCGCCATGGCGCTGTCGTGCAATCCGGCCCTGCTGATTGCCGATGAACCCACCACGGCGCTGGATGTCACGGTGCAGGCGCAGATCCTCGAACTTGTCCGCTCGCTGCGCGCCACGCATGGGTCTTCGGTGCTGATGATCACGCACGACATGGGCGTGGTGGCCGAAACCTGTGACAGCACGCTGGTGCTGTATTCGGGGCGGGTGGCCGAAACCGGGCCGACGGATGTGCTGTTCGCGCATCCGGGCCATCCCTATACGGCGGCGCTGCTGGCCTCCATCCCGCCGCTGGACGGCCCACGGCCCGAACGCCTGCCGACCATCGCGGGCGTGCCGCCCGCGCCGCTGGAACGCCCGGTGGGCTGCGCCTTTGGCCCGCGCTGCGGTTATGTGCATGAAAGCTGCCTTCCCGCGCCACCGCCACTGGTCCCTGTCGGCCCCGCGCAGGAAGCGGCCTGTGTCCTGCCGGCGGAGGGCAGGCCCCTGCCACCCCGCACCGTGGCCACCGCCACGCAGGATGTCCCCGCATGAGCGCACAGCCGGCAGAAACGATGCCAGACGACACCGCCCCCCTGATGGAGGTGCGTGACCTGCGCAAGACCTATGCCCTGCCACGCGGGCAGACGCTCAAGGCGGTGGATGGAATTTCCCTGTCGGTCATGCCGGGGGAGGTGCTGGGCCTGGTGGGGGAATCGGGATGTGGCAAATCCACGCTGGGGCGCTGCCTGCTGCGGCTGATGGATGTGACGTCGGGGCAGATCCTGTTCGAAGGGCAGGACATCACCACGCTGGGGGAACGCGCCCTGCGTCCGCTGCGGACGCGCATGCAGATGGTGTTTCAGGATTCCTATGCCTCGCTCAACCCGCGGCGGCGTATTGGCGACCTGCTTGCGGAACCGCTGCGGGTGCATCCCGATGCCGATGGGCGCAGGCGTTCGGCCGCCGTCATCACGGCGCGCCTGCATGAACTGATGGAACTGGTCAGCCTGCCGCGCGCCGCGCTCAACCGCTATGCCCACGAATTTTCCGGCGGCCAGCGCCAGCGCATCAACATCGCGCGCGCGCTGACGCTGTCACCGCGACTGGTGGTGGCGGATGAACCTGTCTCCGCGCTCGATGTCTCGGTGCAGGCGCAGATCGTCAACCTGTTCATGGACCTTCAGGCGCGGCTGGGCCTGACCTACGTCTTTGTCGCGCATGACCTTGCCGTGGTGCGCCAGATTTCCACCCGTGTGGCGGTGATGTATCTGGGCGCCGTGGTCGAACTGGGCCCGACGGACAGCGTACTGCACCATCCGGCCCATCCCTATTCCGCCGCCCTGACCGCCGCCGTGCCGCGCCCGGTAGTGGGGGGGATGCGCGCCGTGCCGCTGGGTGGGGATATTCCAAGCCCCATCGCGCGCCCGGCGGGCTGCCGGTTCCACACGCGCTGCCCCCATGTGCAGGAGCGCTGCCGCGTCGAGGAGCCGGTCTTGCGCCCGGTGCGTCCCGGGCATGAGGCGGCCTGCCATTTCCCGCTTTCGGGGGACTGACGCGCCGCCCTGCATTCATCGTGATTCAGGAATGAAATTTGCGGATTGCGTGGGAATATATGCTACCTTTGCGCCATGCGGCCTGCATGAACCGGAAAGGGGCGGGATTGTGGAACTGAAATGGCTGGAGGATTTCGTATGCCTTTCACGGACCCTCAGTTTTTCCCGTGCGGCGCGTGAACGCAATGTCAGCCAGCCGGCATTTTCCAAGCGTATCCGCCAGCTCGAACAATGGGCGGGTGCTCCCCTTGTCAACAGGGTCAGCTATCCCGCCGAACTGACGGTGGAGGGCAGGCGTTTCCTGGAGGAAGCGACCGAGATCGTTTCCGCCTTCTACAGGGCGCAGCGCAGTGTCTGCCCACCCCCATCGGACCCGTTCGAGGTCGTGACGATTGCGGCATTGCATACGCTGGCGCTGACGCTGATCCCGCATTATTTCGGCAGCCGCGACAACATGCCGCCCATGACGCGCCTGAAGGTGACACCCGACCTTGGGGGGATAGAAGACAACCTCAACCGGCTGGTGACGGGGGGGGCGGATTTTTTCCTGACCTATGCCCATCCTCTTGTGCCGTTCCATCTGGACCCGGCGCTGTTTCCCTTCATCCGGCTGGGGACGGAGCGGGTGCTGCCTGTCTGTGCGCCGGAACTGAGGGCGCAGGTGCATCATGCGATGGCCAGCGCGGAACCGGTCGATTACCTGAGCTATGGCGATGAATCGTTCTTTGGCGTTGCCCTGTCGAAGCTTTTTGCGCGGCATGACACCTTTCGGCGGCGGACTGTCTGCGAAGATACGCTGTCGGTGGGGCTGATGTCGATGGCGCGGGCGGGATGGGGGGTGGCATGGTTGCCCGAAGGGCTGATCCGTGAGGAACTTGCCCATGGCGTGCTGGTGCCTGTCACCCATGACCCCGCGCTGGTGCTGGAGGTGGAGACACGCCTGTATCGCCATGCCAATGCGGCGCGCCCGGTCTGTGACCGGGTGTGGGACGTATTCACCTCACGCGCAAGCAGGTTTGCCCCGGCCCATGCCTGACGGGATGATGCCGGAAACCGACAAAAGTTTTTGGTGAAGCTTTTTTCAAAAAGCTTCAGATTAAATCACGTTTTCAAAAAAATACGAAACCGGAAAAACCCGGCGCAACCTCTGCCGGGCGATCAGGTCCTCCAGCCAGATGGCCTGTTCAAGGAGGAGCCTGTCATTGCCGCGCCGCGCACTCAGCAGCACGCCAACCGGGCGTCCCGCATCATCTTCCCCGCATGGGATGCTGATGGAAGGATGGCCGCTGATATTCGTCAACGTGCAGTTGCGCGAGGCCAGCATGGGGTGTTCGGCCGTCATGTCATCCGGGGGCAGGGCCGTCACCTGCGCCGTGGGTTCAAGCAGCAGGTCGCATGTTTCAAAAATGCGGTCCATATCCGCCCTTATGGCGGCCTGTTCACGACGTGCGTCCTCGATTTCACTGAAGGGAACGGAACTTTTCCGTAACAGGCGTTCGCGCAGGGTGGGGGAGAGGGCATCGGGGCTTTTGTGCACGGCATTGCGCCAGACCAGCCATGATTCTGCAAACAGCGCGCCGGTGACAGGCAATGTCCGGGCATGCAGCGTCGTGGCGCAGTCCACGGTCATGGCGCCTTCCTCACGCAGCGCCGACAGAAGCTGGTTCATGACCTTTATGATGCTGGCGTCACAATTTTCAAATCCCTCCCACCGGATGCCGATGCGTGGCGTGTGGGGCGGATGGGCGGCGGGGGGCGTGCCATGTTCGATGGCGTGGAACAGGTGCAGCGCATCGCGCGCGGTGCGGGCCAGCAGTCCAACATGATCGAGGCTGGGGACAAGGGGCATGATGCCGGCCATGTCCCAGCGTTTGGCCGTGGGCTTGAACCCCGCAATGCCGCAGCAATGCGCGGGAAAACGGATGGAACACGCCGTATCCGTGCCCAGCGCCGCCGGTACAAGGCCATTGGCCACGGCGGCGGCGGACCCGCTGCTTGACCCGCCGGGGTCCAGTCGGGTGTCGAGCGGATTGCGGGTGCGTGGTCCCACGGCATTTTCGCCCGTCGTCCCCCATGCCAGTTCACACATGCTGGTCACGGCGGGAAACAGGGCGCCGGCCGCGCGCAGGCGGGCGGTGATCCACGCATCATGCGCCGCAATGCGCCCGGCAAACAGGCGGCTGCCCCCCTGTATGGGGGTGTTGGCGAGATCTATGTTGTCCTTTACCGCGATGTTCAGGCCATAGAGCGGCAGGGACGCACGCTGCTGTTCAGGCAGGCGGGCCAGCGCCTGTGCATCCTGCGTGACTGCCGCGTGCCGGACATGGCGCAGGGCATGCACGCCCGCGTCACGCGTCTGCATCCGGGCCAGTTCCGTGCGGGTGAACGCAGGAAGGTCCGCATGGCGGAGGTGCCCTGTCATACCGGCGCTCGACGTCATGGGTGCGGGTGGGCCGCCAGCACGTCCGACAGGGCGGGAAACACCACGCCGTTGCGTCCCGTGACGGGGGTTGCCGCGCACAGGGCGTTGAGCACGGCCTCCTGCGTGGCTTCGGCCGCCGCGCGGAACAGCGTGTCGATATGTGCCTCGTTCAGCATGGGGCGGTTGATGACGCCTTCGGGTTCATGCAGGTGGAAACGCACGCTGGGGCAGAAACCCACCGCGACATCGCCGCTGCCATTGCCCCAGAACGACCCCAGACGCCCGATCCCCACGCCCGCGCGACGGATGACGCGGCGCAGTTGCCGGTAATCCAGCGGCAGGTCGGTCGCGACAACCATGATGACGGAACCACGTTCGCGTTCATCATGCGGGGTCGGGGCGGCCGGGGGCGCGATGCGGCGTCCATCGGGCAGGGTCAGGTCGCCGGGCAGGCCGAAATTGGCCAGCACCAGCACGCCCAGCATCCCCTGGTGCATCCCCGCCGCGACATGGCGCGAAGATGTGCCGATCCCGCCCTTGAAACCGAAGGCCGTCATGCCGGTGCCTGCCCCGACACCGCCCTGCGCCACCGTGCCGCCCTGCGCGTCGCGTATCGCCTGCATTGCGTCATCCGGTGTTACGGCAAGGGCCTGTATGTCGTTGATGCGCCCGTCATTGCATTCAAATACCAGCGGATTGACCGTGGACAGGCTGCGGCCGATTTCGGGATTGCGCCCGATGGCGTCACGGATCAGCGCCTCGGCCCCCGCACTGACGGACAGGGTGTTGGTCAGCAGGATCGGCGTTTCGATCTGGCCGAGCTCCTCGACCTGCATCAGGCCGACGCTTTTGCCAAACCCGTTGAAGACATGCACCGCGCCAAGAGGACGGTCGCGGAACAGGTCGCCATCATGGGGCAGGACGCAGGTGACGCCCGTCTGGACGGGGCCGTTGCGCAGCGTGCGGTGCCCGACGCGCACGCCGGGGACGTCCGTGATGGCGTTATACGGGCCGGGCGGCAGGATGCCGCAGCCCAGCCTGTAACGGCGCGCGGGACTGTCGAGCGTCATGGCGCACCCGTGGCGGCAAGGGCGCGGATAAAGGCGATATATGCCTCCTGCAGGCGTCTGGTGACCGTGCCGATCCCCCCATCCCCCACGACATGGTCATCAATGCGGGTGATGGGGACGACCAGGTATGTCGCGCTGGTGGCGAAGACCTCTGGCGCGCGGGAGAGTTCATCGCGCGTGATGATGCGTTCTTCCACCGTCATCCCGGCGTCCCGCGCCAGCGTGATGATGCGCTGGCGCGTACATCCCGCCAGCAGATGGTCCGACAGGGGACGCGTGACCAGCGTGCCCGCATCCGTGACGATGAAGATGTTGGAGGAGGAGCCTTCCGTGATCCCCTGTTCATCAATGAAGATGGTATCGTCGAACCCGTTGGCAAGCGCGCTGCGCTTGGCCATGACCTGCGGCAGCAGCATGATGGTCTTGATGTCGCGATGGAGCCAGCGGATGTCAGGTTGCACCTGCACCGTGATCCCGCGTGACAGGTGCGGGGCCGACAGGAAATCCTGCGCCTGCGTCAGGATGAACAGGGTGGCACGGTCCTGTGGCACGGCCGTGAAGGAGCGCGGCGTCGCGCCGGGCGTCACCTGCAGGTAGGCAAGGCCGTTCGTAACACCGTTGCGCCGGGCAAGGTCGTTGATGATCCGTTCAAGCTGCGGGCGTTCGGGCGGTGGGGTCATGCCACATGCGGCAAGGGAGCGGTCCAGTCGCGCAAGGTGGCTGTCCATGTCCACGAACCGTCCGTTGACGAGGAGGCAGACTTCGTAAATCCCTTCGCCAAACAGGAAGGCCCGATCAAAGGGAGAAATCCGTGCGCTCTCCGCAGGCTGGAATTCCCCGTTCAGGTAGATCAGTGACCCCATGTCGTGCTCCGGTATGGCGAAATGAATAATGGCGCATTATGGACCCGGATATGACAGGCGTCGAATTGATATTTTCTTATGTTCCATTCTCAAAAGTTACTGGGACCGGGCAGTCATGGGCAGGGAATGAAATAAAAGTTTCCGGGTTCTGGGATTTTTCAGAAATGTACTGTCCTGCGAGGGCTTTTGGGGCACTTTACTAAAAACTTTTTCATGGTCCGTGCCTTGCGGACCATGCCGCGATGCCACCCGCGACCAGCAGTCCGGCGATGGAAAATGCGCCACACCACAGCAGGATCCCGTTCACCACGCCATCCGTCAGTGCGGCGCCAAGGGCAAGGACCGGCGTACCCGACCGCAATGTCCGCAGCACCGCACGATACCGCGCCGGCACGCCCGGCAGGCGATAGCGGGTGGGGTGCAGTCCCGCATGGCATGACAGGCAGCATGTCCATAACAGCACAAGGCAGGGGATCATCATCGGGGTTCCCCGCCGATCCGTGCCGAGGCATGGAATGCCGCAAGGCCGCACAGGAACGCCATGCCACCAATGCCCGCATGCAGGCCGGGCGCATGAAGCCACGCCGCCATGCCGGATACAAGATCCAGCAGGGGCAGTCCACAGCCAAGCACCATGATGACCGCAAGCTGTTCGCGCCATCCCCGCATGGGAAAGGTCCGGCATGACCGCGAAATGCCATGCACCGCGCAGGCGGCCCATATGACAAGGAACACGGTGATTTCCAGCATGTCCCGCCCGGCCATGCCCGCAGGCAGCATCCGGTTGGCCCACAGGAACGACAGGATACCGACCGGTAAACCCGTGATGGTGGCGATGTTCAGTCCTTCCGCGATGCGAAAGGCCCGAAGGTGCCTCGACTGCCGGCGCCGTTTCATCAGGAACAGGATCAGGCCATTTGCAATGGTTGCTGTCGCCCCAAGGCCGGATATGAAATACAGCCACCGCAGCGCGGGCGGTGCGAAGCGCGCGTAATGCAGTCCGTGCATCAGTTGCAGGGTCGTCGCGATGGGACGGCGCGTTAGTGTGGTGCCCAGCACGTGCCCGTCCGGCAGGGCGAAATCGACATGGTCACGCGTCAGGAACGGGCCGGAGGCGTCGCTTGCGGAAATGCTCAGCCGGTCGGGCGAAAACAGGATGAAGCCGCACTCCCGCCCGCCAAGGTTTTTGCGCGCCGTCTCCAGCAGCGGTCGCAGATGCGCCACCATGGGCAGGGGCGGGGCGGGCGGTCGCGCGGGTGGCGCGGCGGGTGCCTTCGGGGCTTCCACCAGCGCGGGCAGGCGTGCGGGCAGGATCGTGTCGGCATGTATAAGGATGCCGGTATAGGCCATCATGACGATGAAGGGCAGGAACAGGACACCGCCCAGCAGGTGCGCATCCAGCCATGAGCGGAGACGCGATCCCGACAGGCGCAGCATGACGATATCG
Organism: Gluconacetobacter entanii; assembly: GCF_013155425.1. NCBI lineage: Bacteria > Pseudomonadati > Pseudomonadota > Alphaproteobacteria > Acetobacterales > Acetobacteraceae > Gluconacetobacter > Gluconacetobacter entanii. The sequence continues at coordinate 21,838 of NZ_JABJWD010000055.1, forward strand.
GGCAGCAGGGCGCGCAGATGGATGACGATACCCGCCCCCACCGAAATCAGAAGCCCGAATGCAAGGGCATTGACAATCCCCACGCCAACCGTGCCGCCGCCACGCAGCGTATAGTGGAAGTTATAGAAGAACTTGCCCCCCGCCGTGGCGCGTGCCGCAATGGGCGCACCCGTGCGCGGGTCCAGCACATCGCCGGTGAATTCATGGCCGTTGTAATGCAGGACCTCCAGCATCGGCGTGCGGGCGGAAGGCAGGTTGAGAAATGCGAAGATACCCCGCGCCTGCTGTTCGCGCACGCGTGCCGCCGCCGCGTCAAGTGCCGTATCGGTAAGGGGGGCATTGGCGGGAATATTGATTTCCGGCTGCATCCATCGTGTGATTTCCGTATCGAAAACCGCAAGCGTGCCGGTGGCGCAGATGCATACCAGCACAAGCCCGCACAGGAAGCCGACCCATGCATGCAGCCATCCCATGCGCGTGCGCAGCGTCTCGCGCATTACGACAGGACCTGCGGCCATAGCGCGGCCAGACCGCCAAGCATGCCGATCAGAACCAGCCCCCGATGGCGTGTCCGCATCCCGAAACCGACCAGCACCATGACCGGCAGGCATGCCACGGCGATGACCTGGCCCAGCGCCGTGGCCTCGGCCGGCAGGGGGACATGCCAGTGGCTGAAATCCGACACGATCAGGCGCGCCGCCAAATATGACAGCACGCATGCCGCAACGGCGCAGCAGACCCTGTCGGCGGACAGCGCGGATTTCTGTTTTGCCTTGTCGCGGGTCACGAAAATCCTTCTGTTACATAATGTTAAACGGATGCGACGCATTCTCATGTGGTATTCATGCCACAAACCCGCATCTTTTGCGAAAACCGTATGGGAATGTCCATCCTGCTGTTGCGACTTACTCGCACTTGCGTATATCACGCCTCGACGCAACCGTTTTTATCCGAGGCTCCCTGTGATGTTATGTGTCTGCCTGCTTTCCGACCGCCGCAAAAACGTCGCAAGACTGGCGGCCGTGATTTTCATGGGCAGTCTTGTGCCGTGCCTGCCGGCCCTTGCGGCCGATGAGGACACGTCGGATGCCGCGACAAAGGATGAAAAGATCATCGTGACCGCCAAGCGTCACAATGAAATGGAAGTCACGACCGGCGGGAACCTCGGCGCGCTGGGGAACAAGAAGGGGCTTGATGTGCCCTTCAACGTGCGCAGTTATAACGCCAGCATGATCCTCAACCAGCAGTCGCAGACACTCGGGCAGGTGCTGGAGAATGATCCGTCGGTCCGCACGACCTATGGATATGGCAACTTTTCCGAAATGTTCGTGATCCGTGGTTTCCCGGTCAATGGCGATGACGTGGCCATCGACGGCCTGTATGGCATCACCCCCCGGCAGCTTGTCTCGCCGCAGCTTTATGACCAGGTGCAGGTGCTCAACGGCGCCAGCGCCTTCCTCAATGGCGCGGCGCCCAGCGGATCGGCCATTGGCGGGAACATCAACCTGGAATTCAAGCACGCGACCACAACCCCCATCACGCGGGTGACGGGCGATTACACCAGCAACGCCCTTGGTGGTGGCAGCGTGGATTTCGGGCGGCGGTTCGGGCGGGACAAGGCCTTTGGCTTCCGCCTGAATGTCGCGGGACAGGATGGCGAGGATTCCATCGACCATGAATACCGCCATTCCGCCGCCGTGGGCGCGGATTTCGACTGGCATGATGACCGTACCCGCATCTCGCTGGACATGAATTACCAGAATCAGGGCGTGAATGGCGGGCGGCCGGCCATCTTCCTTGGCTCTGGCGTGACGGCGGTGCCCCGCGCGGCGGCACCTTCGCATAATTTCGGACAGCGCTGGGCCTATAACGACCTGAACTACATTTTCGGCAAGTTCAATGTCGAACATGATTTTTCAAAACACATCACGGTCTATGGCGCGTTTGGCGGCCTTGGCGGGAATGAGAAGGGGGAATATGCCAACCCCACCGTGACCGATGCCGCCACCGGGGCCGCAACGATCGGCAGCATGTATGTGCCCTATGTCCAGACGAACGAAAGCGCGCGTGGCGGCGTGCGGGCGCATTTCAATACCGGGCCCGTCCGGCATGAGGTCAATGCCGGTGGATCGTCATTGTGGGAGGAAGCGGATACCGCCTATTCCATGGCGCTGACATCGGCGGCGACGAACATCTACCGCACCCCCACGATCGCGCCGCTTGCCAATACCTTCAGCGGTGGCGACGTCGGCAACCCGCAACCCATCAGCCGTACGCGTCTGTACAGCCTGTTCTTTTCCGATACGATGTCGTTCTTCCACGATCGTGTGGCCCTGACCGGCGGCTTTCGTTACCAGAACATGCTGATCAACGGATATGACTATGCCGCGTCGGGGCGTGGGGCCGTGAACTCGCATTACGATCAGGATGCGATTACCCCCGTCGTGGGGCTGGTCATCCATCCGACACGGCAGACGGCGCTGTATTTCAACCGGATCGAGGGGCTGTCGCAGGGGCCGACCGCGCCTGCCGATACCCTCAACCAGGGGCAGGTCTTCGCGCCCTATAAGTCCACGCAGTACGAGGTGGGCGTGAAATATGAAACCCGGCGTTTCAGCACCTCGCTTGCGGTGTACCAGATTTCGCAGCCCAACGCGTATTCGCAGGCCGTCGGCAATAGCGGGCAGTCGATCTATGTCGAGGATGGATTGCAGCGCAATCGCGGCATTGAACTCAGCGTCAATGGCCAGATCCTGCCGGGCCTGCGGTTCAATGGGGGTGGCACGGTCATTGATGCGGACCTGCGGCGTACGGCCGGTGGCCTGCAGGACGGGCATACTGCAATTGGCATTCCCAATTACACCATCAATGGGAATCTGGAATATGACCTGCCCTTCCTGAAGGGGGCGACGGTTGTCGGGCGTGTCGTCAATACAGGCAAGCAGATGGTCAATACGTCCAATACGCTGCACCTGCCGGTCTGGACACGTTTTGATTTGGCCGCGCGGTACACATTCGTGGCAGATCACAAACCGCTGACCCTGCGCTTTGGCGTCGATAACCTGGCCAATACCCGGTACTGGTCGTCGTCCTTCAATGGCTACCTGCTTGAAGGCCTGCCGCGTACGTTCAAGTTTTCCTTTACCGCCGATCTGTAGGGGGACGGGATTCCTCCTGAAATAACCGGCATGAAACGGAATCCTTCCTGACGGTCCGCAGCATGCGGGACGGTACCCATGACGCCATGGCCGGCTTGTACGGCCATGGCGTTTTTTGTGGGGACAGGCACCCGGTGACTGATGCGCCATGTCCCGCCATGTTGCCACAGGCGGCATGCGCGGATCGTACTGTTGCAATTCGTGTCCCTATGTATCGGTTTGATATTGCGAATCAGAATCACTACGAGTAATAGGGTGGCAATTGATAATGAGTTGCAAAAACAGAGATGGCCCCCATGCTCCCACCCCGACGTCTCCGACCATTTTCCGCAGCAACCGCAACATTGGCGCTTGCCTGTTCGTCCGCGGCACATGCCGCCACGACCAGCACGACGGGCAATGCCTCCGCCACCGTGCTGACGGGGGCACCGTCCACCGTGGCATCTACGTCGGGGCAGGGGGGACGTGCGACCACCAGTACGACCGCCGCGACGTCGAACACCACGCCAGCAGGTGATGCGCAGCCAGATGCGGACGGGGTGCTTTCGGATCATCGTTACGACCATACGACGGTGACGGCCTCGCCAATGAATGCGCTGCGGCAGTCCGTGGGCCTTAGCCGCATGCCGCATGACGCGATGCATACGCCGCAGAACATCAATGTCGTGCCGCAGGTGCTGATGCAGCAGCAGAACGTCAAATCCCTCGACGAAGCGCTGAAGAACGTGCCCGGCATCACGGCGTCGGTGGGTGAGGGGGAAGGCGGCATGGCGGGGGATCAGTTCCTGATCCGCGGGTTCCAGTCGCAGAACGACATTTATGAAAACGGACTGCGTGACTTTGGCGTCTATACCCGCGACAGTTTCGATTACGACCATGTCTCCGTCATCAAGGGACCGTCATCGGAAGTCTTCGGCAACGGTACGACGGGCGGTGCGATCAACATCGTCACCAAGGCCCCGCACCTTGGCAATGCGTACCAGGCCAATTTCTCGGGCGGGAGCGGATCGTACTATCGCGGCACGCTGGATATCAACCAGCAGTTGACCAACAGCATCGCGTTCCGCCTGACGGGCATGGGGAACGAAAATAATGTGGTCGGCCGTGACTATATCTACTCCCACCGCTGGGGCATCGCGCCGTCGATCGCCTTTGGCCTGGGCAAGAAGGTCTCGTTCGTCCTTGAATATTTCCACCAGAATGACAACCGCATCCCCGATTACGGTGTGCCGGTCGTCTATAAGCCCGGGCAGGCGATCGGGCGTCCGGTCACCGAATATGGCGTGCGACGTACCAACTGGTATGGCACGACCTACGATCAGGACAACAGCAGCGACGACATGATCACGGGACGCCTGACGGCGCATGTCAGTCCCATCCTGACGCTGTATAACGACATGCGTGGCGGGATCTTCCATCGCTACTTCTCCGCCTCGCAGGAGGCCTGTTCGAGCATGGCGGCAGGTACTACGGCCTATAACAACAACCTGATCAATGGCAGCGTGCCGTCCGCGACATGTAATAGTGATTTCTTCTCCGCCAATCCCGCCAGTGCGCAGGTCGCGCGCAATGGTGGCGTGGGGGGGCCGGAACCCTATCGGCAGAGCGACTGGTCCATACAGGATGTCTTCTCCGGTGTTGCGCGTTTCAAGACCGGGCGCATCCGGCATGAGGTCATCGGCGGATTCGACATCGAATACGTGACCGATCACCGGCAGAACTATGCCTATGGCAGCAACCGTGCCAGCACCAGCCTGCTGAACCCGTCGATGTATGTGCCGGGCCTTGTGCTGGGGGATTGCAACCAGTATCCGGACCGCCTTGTGAACATCAGCGGTGTGGGCAAGAAATGTTACAAGGACAGTGACGCGCTCGATGTCGGGTTCTTCCTGTCCGATCAGGTCTGGTTTACCGATTACCTGTCGGTCAAGGCGGGGTTCCGCTGGGATAACTGGAACAGCCATTACAGTGCGACGGGCGGCGATACCGCCAAATATCCCGACGTGCATTACGGGCAGGATGAGACGACCATCAACCCCAGTGTCAGCATCATGTATACGCCGCGCAGCAACCTGATGGTATATTTCAACTGGTCGCAGTCCACGACCCCGTTGAGCATGTATGTCACCAACAGTTCCGAACCGATGACCGCCAAGAGCCAGAGCGCCGCGCCAGAACGCAGCTCCCTTTATGAAATTGGCGCGAAATACAGTGCTTTTCATGACCGGATCGGCATGACGGCAGCACTTTTCCGTCTGGACAAGAGCAATTCGATCCAGACCGATCCCACCACCGGCGACATCAGTGCGACAAGTGACCAGGAACGCAACCAGGGACTGGAACTGAGCATTTCCGGCACGCTGCTGCCCAACTGGATGTTTTATGGCACGTATGCGCTGTATGACCCGACGATCACCAAGGCCGGTTCCTCAACATCAAAGCAGGGCGGGCAGATCCAGTATGTTCCCCACAACCAGGCGACGGCATGGACGTCGTATGAAATCGCGCCGCGCAGGCCGTGGAACATGACGGTTGGCGGTGGCCTGACATGGCGGCAGGGCGTATGGCTGGATCAGGCAAACACGGCGCGCGCACCCGCCACGGTGGAATTCGACGCCATGGTGTCGCACCGGTTCGACAACCACTGGCGCGTGGCGATGAATGCCTACAACCTTGATAACCGCCTGAATTACGGCAGCCTGTTTTCGAACCGCGTGACGCCTTCCATCGGCAGGTCTTTCCTGTTCAATGTTTCGGCCCAGTATTAAGGGGAGAGGCATTATGGAAAATAAAAGTTTCCGGTGAGGATTTTTTCAGGAAGCGTCAGGAGACGTCGCCTTTTTGAAAAAAGGCGACGCCCAAAAACTTTTTATGATTTCACGAAATTCCTGCATGCAGGCCATGGTCCTCCAATATCTTTGGGCATGACATTCTGAAAAAAAATCTTTACCAGAAACTGCTTCATGATTTTTGCCAGATTTCGTAAGCACCTTCCTGTGGCGTGGTGCTGGATGATCGGCCATTGAGGCCGGGACGCACGGATACGGGGATAAGGTCGAATGCTGTTACATGTGCCCGGACTGCTTGATGCCGAGGAACTGGCCCACTGTCAGGCGACGCTGCGTGCGGCGCAATGGACGGACGGGCGGGAGACAGCCGGGCAGCAATCCGCCAAGAGCAAGAATAACCGGCAACTGCCGCAGGATTCCCCCGCCTGCCGGGAACTGGGTGATATCGTGTTGCGTGCGCTGGGCCGCAATGCGACATTCAACAGTGCGGTGCTGCCTTATCGCGTCAGTCCCCCGCTGTTCAACCGCTATGACGTGGGGATGTCCTTTGGCGCGCATGTCGATAACGCCATCCGGGGGATTTATGCGGCGGGGATCCATACGCGCATCCGCACGGATGTATCCTCCACGCTGTTCCTGTCCGACCCGGATGACTATGACGGTGGCGAACTGGTCATGTCCGATCCCGGTGGGGAACAGGCGATCAAGCTGCCGGCGGGTGATCTGGTCCTGTATTCCACAACCGTCCTGCATCGGGTGACCCCGGTGACGCGCGGGTCGCGACTGGCGGCATTTTTCTGGTCACAGTCGATGGTGGCCGATGAAACGCGCCGGCGTATCCTGTTCGACCTTGACCTGCAGACCATCACGCTGCGCGAGCGTCTTGGCGATCATGACCCTGCCGTGCTGGGGTTGACGAACATCTATCACAACCTGATGCGGCAGTGGTGCATCCTGTAAGACAGATGAAAGTTTTCGGTGAAGATTTTTTCAGAAAGCTTCAGGCAACACCATATTTTTGAAAAATCCGGCGCCCGGAAACTTTTCCGGTGCAACGCCCTTCAACCGACATGAGGCAGCGGGTCAGTCGAGGGCGGGGCGGCCGCGTCCCTGCTTGACCTGTCCACGTCGCGCCTTGTCATCCATCCTGCGGCGGCGCTGCGTGCGGGACGGGCGGGTGGCGATGCGACGCGTGGGGACGTGCGCCGCCTGCCGCAGCAGGTCGCACAGGCGTTCGATCGCGTCCTCGCGGTTGCGGGTCTGGCTGCGGAACCTCTGCGCGGTCAGGATGACGGCGCCCTCCCGCGTCATGCGACTGCCGGCCAGCAGGCGCAGGCGCGCGCGTATGCGTGACGTCAGCGCGGCACAGCGCGCCGCGTCAAAGCGGAGTTGCACGGCGGTCGCGACCTTGTTGACATTCTGTCCCCCCGGCCCGGACGCGTGGATATAGGTCACGACAAGATCGTCGTCGGAGATAACAAGATCGGGAAGAACATGGTACGCCATGCCTGCGTATAGCATATTCCCGCCATTGTGTGGGCAGATGTTCGCTTTGCGGATACCTTCCCCGCATGGCGGGCATTGCCTGCGGACGTGGATACGACCACCATGCACCCAACAAGGAAACATGGCGGGAGGAACACATGACCGAGGTTACGGATCGCGAAAGCGAACAGTTGCGCGACCTGCTGGCGCAGGCGGCGGACCAGGCGGCGCAGAAAAAGGTGATGCCGGTGGTCAAGATGATCGCGGCACAGCAGCTTGTCATCATGGAACTGATGCAGATGCTGACCGATAGCGGCACATTGCGCGCCGAGGACATCGCCGCGCACATGCGTCACCTGATGGAACATACCGACAGCAAGGACATGGCCGCGCGCGCCCTGTTCGACCAGGTACGTTCGCGATTTGCGACCCAGTAGTGCCCCTTCTTTGTATGCAAAGGTTGTGACGAATGGATGATCATCCCCCCGCCCTGCGTGCCGAGATCGCAGCCCTGAAGACCGAACTGGCCCGTCTGAGGGATGCGCTGGCCAATGCGCAGAAAACCATCCAGGCGCAGAGCGCGCAGTTGCGCCAGGAACAGGCGCAGAAGAAACGCACGCGTTAAGGGCGCTTCCTTTCCCTCAATCATGGCAGGAACCCATGTCTGACGAACACGCAAAAGACAACAGCGGCAATGTTGTCGTCTATCCCACCGTAAGCTGCGGGGCAGAAGCCGTGCAGGATTCCGTGGTCATCCTCGACCTGTTCATGGCCACATCCCCTGACCATCTGAAATCGGGGGACCGTCGCGTGGTCACGGCCCTGCATCCCGAACAGGCCCGCCATCTGGCAAAGCAGTTGCATGATGCGGCGGAAACTGTGCTGAAGGCGCGCAAGGACCGCGTGGCATCGTGAATATTTAAAAATTCCCGGGTGCCGTCCTTTTCAAACAGGCGGCACCCGGGAATTTTTGTCCCGTTATTCCGAAACATCCCCCCCGGATGCAGGGTGCGCGCGGCGGAAGGCCTGAAGCCCCCCGAAACGCAGGTTGAGCGCGACCTCCTCCCCCGACAGGGTGGGGACGGAAAGGGTATTCGACAGCGACTGCCGCAACTGCGCCTGTGAGACCAGATGGACGATCCCCACCGGGTCATGCGGGTAAAACAGGTTGACCAGCCTGCCACGTTCCACGTCAAGCAGCCATGGCCCGATATAGTTGTGGGCGTTATCAAGGAACGTCACGCGGGCATTGTCGATATAGACCGCCAGCGCGATGCTGAGTTGATCCTGCGTGAACAGGGCCCCGCCACGGCGGACGATGGTGTCCTGCCATTTGCGCAGCACGGGCCATATGTCCGCATCACGATGAAGGCACATCACCCCAGAATTGAGCAGGGGTTTCGCACCGATCCGTCGCCGGATGGAAAAGGGCAGGCGGGCCTTGCGCGCGTTCTTGTACAGGAACGAACGCACCTGCATCCAGCCGGGACAGATCCAGCGGATCGCGAACATGTCCGCGATCTTGGCCCCGATTTCAGGAACAATGGCCAGTGACCCGTCACGCGCGGCGTCGAACATGTGTTCGATGGCGGTGATGTCCTGCACCCACGCATCCGCGTCGATCCACAGGATCAGGTCAAACTGCGGCAGCACATGGTCCAGCCACAGCTTGGACAGGTTGATGGCAAGGGTCGGGCGCTGGCGTATCTGCCGCGCGGGCGCGCAGGGCGGGACATGGGGCGTGCAGACCAGAACCCCAAGGTCCGAGAATACCTGCACCTGCTGGGGCGACAGGCCCGCGTCAAGGACGCATAATGCCGCATCCGTCCTGCCGCCGATCGACTGGATCAGTTCCATGACCAGCGGGAAATAACCACTGTCACATCCCGTAACGATAACCTTGCGCAACCGGGGCCTCCTGCCTTGCCTGCCCGCCGGTCGTGGCGGCGCGGGCCGGTGCAGCATAGAGCCATCATGACGGGGGGGGAACGGCGGGCGTATCCTCCGCCGGATCGTGTGGGGGGTGGCGCTGGTCCACATGGGGGAACGCCGCTATGTTCGGGGCCGTGCAATGACCATCACAGGAACCGCGTCATGACAGTTCACACGGGGACATCGGCCACCCTTGGCGAGGACGAGATCGTCGCCACCGTCGCCGCCATTACCGAAGGGGAAGGCGATCCGATCGCCAACGCGGCGAATATCGCGGCCATCCTGTTCGAAGGACTGGCGGACATCAACTGGGCGGGGTTCTACTTCCTGCGCGACGGGCAGCTTGTGCTGGGGCCGTTCCAGGGGCGTGTGGCCTGCACCCGCATCGCGATGGGCAAGGGGGTGTGTGGCACGGCGGCGCAGCAGCGCACGACGGTCGTGGTGCCCGATGTCCATGCGTTCGCGGGGCATATCGCCTGCGATGCGGCCTCACGCTCGGAAATCGTGGTGCCCATTGTCGATGGGGACCGCCTGCTGGGGGTGATCGACATCGACAGTCCCTCCCTCGCGCGTTTCACGCAGGCGCATGCCGCCCTGATCGAACAGGTCGCGGCGTTGTATGTGCGGGCCTGTGGCGGGGAAGTCCGGGGGCGCCGGGAGTAGAAGTTTCCGGGTGCCGCCTTTTGATCCGGGAAGGCGGCGTTTCCTGAAGCTTCATGTTTTCCGGTCCGTGCCCGTCCCGGTCAGGGCAGGCGGGCGAGGTGGTGTGTCAGCAGGTCGTAAAACCCGTCCGCATCGACCTGTCGCATGAACATGGCGTTGGCGGGGCGCTGCGTGGTGCCCCACCAGTCCACGACCGACATGCCCCGTGTCAGCGCATCATGCAGCGAGATCGTGACATTGACCCGCCGCCCGGCAAACAGGTCGGGGGCAATCAGGCTGGCGATGGTGCACGGATCATGCAACGGCGCGCCCGCCCAGCCATATTTGGCCAGGTCGAACTGTCCCGCCCGCTCCAGCATCGCCACGGCAGCAGCGGCACAGCGACCGGGCAGCGCGCGCAGGCGCGCCAGACGCTGCGGTGTCGTCAGGCACTGGTGGGTGACATCCAGTGGCAGCAGGGTAAGGGGAATGTCGCTGCGCAGGACGATATCGGCGGCTTCCGGATCGGCATAAAAATTGAATTCGGCGGTGGGGGTGATGTTGCCGCCTTCGGACCATGCGCCCCCCATCGCGACGACCCGGCGCAGGCGCGTGGCGATATCGGGTGCCTTGACCAGCGCCATCGCCAGATTCGTCATCGGCCCCAGCATGACGAGGCTGAGGCTGCCATATGGGGCCGTGCGGAGGGCGTCCACCAGGTAATCGACCCCGTGCTGGGTCTGGATCGGCATGGTCGGCGGTGGCAGGTCCGGGCCGTCCATGCCCGTGACGCCGTGGATATGGCTGGCGCTGACGCTGGTATGGCCGATCGGGCGGGCGCATCCGGCATGGACCGGGATCTCCGTCCGTCCCGCCAGTTCAAGGATGCGGCAGGCATTCCGTGCGGTCTGTTCCACCGTGACATTGCCCGCCACGCTGATCAGGGCCTGTACCTCCACCTGTTCGGATGCCAGCGCCAGCATGATGGCCAGCGCGTCATCCACGCCGGGATCGGTGTCGATGATAATCCTGTGTGCTGTCATGTCGCCCGCCTGCCCCGTGCCGCCTGTCTCATGGAGGCGTTACGGTAGGATATTTCCATGTTCCCGCGCCAGCAGGAGATTGGCTGAAACCAACCCATTGATAGGGCAAAGGGTTCTGTGGCTATTTTTTTTGGGGACATGGATGAATATTTCAGGTGTTTTTCAAAACATTTCCGAACGGTTGCGTGATGTTGCCTGTATTGGTGGCCGGTAGGCCTGTGGGCGTGCTATGGAGACGGTGCGGTCTGTCAGGAATAATCGCTGTTACAATTCGTAGAACAGATGCCGCATTCTGACATATGGCCTTCTGTATAACCATATCTGTAAGGCGCATGACTTGACGCTGATTACATCATTTTAATATTTTCAGGACATAGTCAGAAAATGATGAAGAAAATGCTTCTCGCTGCTGCCGTCATGACCGGACTGGCCGGAACGGCTGGACATGCGGCGCTGGCGCACGATGCTCCGCCTCCCCCGCCGCCGGGTGAAGGTTGCGGCGGGCATGGCCCCCATCATGGACATCTCCTTTCCCTCCAGGGGATCACCCTGACATCGGCGCAGCACAAGAAACTTGCAGCCCTGATGCATGGCGACCATCCCGACTTCCACGCGGACATGCAGCAGGAACACGCCCTGCGCACGCAGTTGCGGACCCTGCTGACCACGCCCGGCACGGTGGATCAGGCCAGCCTGACCTCTGTCGAGCAGCAGCTTGACGCCCTGCACCAGAAGCGCGCGGCGCAGCGACTGCAGTTCGAGGTCAAGATCCACGACATCCTGACCCCCGATCAGTTGGCGCAGATCAAGGACCGGCAGGACAAGATCGATGCCCTGCATGAACAGCTTCATGCCCTGATGGCGCCCCCTGCGCCCCCGCAGAAGTAAGTTCTGCGGTCAAAGGGTGGGGCGTTCCCCATCCTGTCAGGGTTATGGCGTCGGTTGCCTTGCAACCGGCGCCATTTCTGTTTGTGCATCCCGGTAATGCCGTGCTTCGGCCTGCGGGACAGAGGCGGGTCTAATGCCGGATGGCGGAACTTAGGGATGACATCAAAGTCCGACTGCCTTTTTTAGAGGGCGGCGTCTTTCGAAGCTTTTTGAAAAAAGCTTCACCAAAAACTTCTGAATGATTTGTCGGCGGGCTTTCGGGGGCGCGTTTCATTTCGATTTCATGTGATATTATCGAACTTAATATATAAAGAAAAACATGCGTGCGATGGCGCGTTGGCGGCACATGATGCGCGCGCCGGGGGCGCGCCATCTGGCAGGGATGTCAGCAGATATCGGGGGGAAAAGCCGGTGGCCGGGATATGGCGCTGGCACGGGCGGGCATGGCGACGTGCCCGCGTATGGTCGTGTAACGGAAAAAGAAAACGCGCCCGGCAGGTGTTGCCGGACGCGGTCATGCAGACGGTGGAGGCGGCTTACTTCGTGGTGTAGCCACCGTTGACGAGGATGGTCTGCCCGGTCATCCACCATCCTTCAGAGACGAGGAAGCGGACATGCGGGACAATATCCTCGATATCCGTCAGGCCGGTCTTGCTGAAGGGGGACAGGGCGGCGGCAGTCTTGTGATAGGCCACGGCTTCCTTTGATTCCTGCCCGTAGAAGAAGGGCGTATCCATCGGGCCGGGGCCGATCGCATTGACCGAGATGCCGCGCGCGCCATATTCCTTCGACGCCGCGCGCGTGAAATGCTCCACCGCCGCCTTCGACCCGGCATAGGTGGAGTAGAACGGCGTATAGGCCCCAAGCAGCGACGTCACCAGTGTCAGCAGCTTGCCATGGTCGTTCAGGTGCAGGCCCGCTTCCTTGATGAAGAAGAATGCCGCCTTGGTGTTGACGGCGAACATTTCGTCGAATTCTTCTTCGCTCGTCTCGGCGATGGGTTTTTTCAGGACCTTGCCAACCGTGTTGATGGCGATGTCGGGACGGCCAATGGCCGCGACCGTGTTGGAAAACAGCTTTGCTGTTGCCGCCGCGGTGCTCAGGTCCGCTTGGAACGCCACGGCCTGCACGCCCGCCGCCTTCAGGTCCGCGATCGTCCTGTCGGCTTCGGCCCTGCTGGCGTCGCTATTGTAATGGATGGCGATGGCACGCGCGCCATGGGCGGCGAGGTCACGGGCAATCAGCCCGCCAAGGTTCTTTGCGCCGCCCGCGATCAGGACGGTTTTCCCTTTGATGCTGTGATCGACCATGGTCTCGGTGTTCCTTCGTTGTGATGCGATGTGCGCTCCCCCGGAGCGGAGCAATGCCGGATGAAGGTATCATTTGGAATATCGCGATAAAGTTGCCTTTCCTGACAACATATGTCGTAAATCGCGAACAAAGTGTCGCACCTGCGGCCTGTGGGGGACAGATGGACCGGATCGACCTGTTTCGCGTCTTCGCCCGCGTGGTGGAGACGACAAGCTTTACCCGTGCGGCAGAAACGCTGAACCTGCCGCGTTCGACCGTTTCCACCGCGATACAGGAACTGGAGGGGCGCCTTGGCGCGCGGCTTCTGGCGCGCACGACCCGTTCGGTGACCCCGACAACGGATGGCCGGGCGTTCTATGACCATTGCCTGCGCCTGATTGCCGATGTGGAGGAGGCCGAAAACCTGTTCCGGCACGAGGGGAGCAGTCCCCGTGGCCTGCTGCGGGTCAACCTGCCGGGGCGGATCGGGCGGTTGCTGGTGGCGCCGCGCCTGCCGGAATTCCTCGGGCGCTATCCGGGGATCGACATCGCGCTGGGCGTGACCGACAGGGCCGTCAACCTGGTGGAGGACGGGATCGACTGTGTCCTGCGGGTCGGGCCGCTGCACGATTCCGGCCTGATCGCGCGGCGGATGGGCGACCTTGCGCTGGTCAATGTCGCCTCGCCCGCCTATCTGGCGCGATATGGCGTGCCGCAGGTGCCCGCCGACCTGGCGCATCATCAGGCCGTGCGCTACGCCTCGCCCTCCACCGGGCGGATCGAGGACTGGGAGTGGGAGGAAGGCGGCGCCACCCGCAGCCTCGCCATGTCCGGTCGTGTCACGGTCAACAGCGCGGAGGCCTTCATTGCCTGCTGCCTTGCGGGGTTGGGGCTGATCCAGATCCCGGCCTATGACGTGGCCGACCTCCTGCATTCTGGCGCATTGGTGGAGGTGCTGCCCCGCTGGCGTGCGGCCCCGTTGCCCATGGCGCTGCTCTATCCGCATCGCAAGCACCTGTCGCGGCGGATACAGGTCTTTGCCGACTGGCTGGAGGAAGCGCTGCATATCCCCGGGCAGCCACTGGCCGGTTCTGTGGCGGATGCCCCGTCCCAGACCGGTGATGTTACGCGGCGTGCCACAACTGCGACAGGGCCCCGTTGCGCCCCTGCACCGGGTCCGTCGGGGGAAAGGGCAGGCGGTTCATCACCGTGATTGCCGCAGGCGTGATGGGACCGCGTTGCAGGTCGAAATCCTGATCGGGGGGATAGGCACCCACGACAAGGAAACCGTCATCCGATCCCTCGTTCCTGTGTCCCGTGCCCGCAGGCAGGACGACGACATCGCCCGCCCGGACCGTAACGGGACGGCCGCCCGGCCCCCCAAGGCGCAGTTGCGCGGACCCGGCCGCGATGCCCAGTACCTCATGCGCGGTGCTGTGGTAATGGTGGAAGTCATACACGCCCCAGCGCCAGCGCGGCGGCCATCCGTTGGCGGTAAACAGCGCCTCCATCCCCGCCGCCGGATCGCGGGTGTCGGTGGGAAGCGCATTGCGGTAATGCAGCACCGGCAGGTGCACGTTGTTGGGAACCCAGCCATTGGGCGGCAGCATGAAGGCGTCGGGACCATTGCGTGCGGCCCCGCGCGCCACGCGGACATGCCCGCCGCACAGCACCAGTCCCAGCATGCCAAGGATCGCCTGGAACTGGCGGCGTTCCATTTTCGCGCAGGACAAGGTCATGGGGATGCTCCTGATCCGTTGTGTCCGTATGGGATTTTATAAAACAACAGAAGTTTCCGGGGGCTGCCTTTTTCCAGAAGGGTAGCGTCTTTCGAAGCTTTTTGGAAAAAGCTTCACCAAAAACTTTTGAAACATATTCCTTTATAGGGGACGCATGGCGTGCGGGCGGGTTGCATGCGCATGCAACCCTGTGTCGTCCAGGCTCGTTCGGGGACGATAGACCCAATGGAGAGTGCGATGACACAGACGAAGGCCACCGCGACAAAGGCGGGTGCGGCACATGTGCGGACCTATCTTGGCACCCCCACGGACCTGAAGCAGGCCGCGGTGCATGACATCGCCGCCGGACTGAAGGCGACGCTGGCGGATGTCTTTGCCCTGTATATCAAGACAAAGAACTTCCACTGGCACATGAGCGGCCGTCATTTCCGCGACTATCACCTGCTGCTTGATGAACAGGGCACGCAGATCTTCGCCATGACCGACCCGATGGCCGAGCGAGCGCGCAAGATCGGCGGCACGACGCTGCATTCCGTGGGCGAGATCGCGCGCCTGACGAAAGTGGCCGACAATGACGCCGAATATGTCACGCCCGAGGACATGCTGTCGGAACTGCGGGAGGACAACCTTGCGCTGACGGCACGCCTGCGCGCGGTGCATGCCCTGTGCGATGAAGGCAATGACGTGGCGACCGCAAGCCTGCTTGAAGTCTGGATTGACGAGACCGAACGCCGGACATGGTTCCTGTTCGAGGCCACGCGCCCGGCCTTCGGCAGCAACACCTGATCCGGTGCAAAAAACCACAAGATCGAAAAGAAGTTTTTGGTGAAGCTTTTTTCAAAAAGCTTCAGAAAGCGCCGCCTTTTTAGACCAAGGGCGGCACCCGGAAACTTTGATGGCCCACATGCCTTTTCGTGGCCCCGCCGTCCGGGGTGGTGTACCCTCCATGCCGCAGGGAAGGGAGGCAGGCGATGACAACAGTTTCGTTCCAGAAGGCTGGCACCGGGGGCGAGCGCCTTGGCATGGCGTCGGGGCCATGCACGTTGGGCACGGTCATGCTGGCCGCAGGCGCGCGTGGCGTGGTGGCCATCGTGATGGGCGACAGTGCGCAGGCATTGCGACATGACCTGCAGGCGCGCCTCCCCAGGGCGGAACTGGTCGATGATGATCCGCAGGCGCGGGAATATCTCCGCCGCGTGACGGCGTTCATTGACGGGACATCGACGCAGGTGGACCTGCCCCTCGATATCAGGGGGACCGCGTTCCAGCAGAGGGTATGGACGGCGCTGCGGGCCATCGCGCCGGGTACGACCGTGACCTATGCCGAACTTGCACGCCGGATCGGCGCGCCTGCGGCGGTGCGGGCGGTGGCCGGGGCGTGCGGTGCAAATGCGCTGGCGGTCGTCATTCCGTGCCACCGGGTCGTGCGCAGCGATGGCACGCTGTCGGGCTATCGCTGGGGTGTGGCGCGCAAGCGGGCGCTGATCGCGCGTGAGGCCGCCATCACGGAAAGGGTTGCGGAACCGGCATGAACGGGCAGGCCATGGGGTAACCCGGGGAGGCATCGGGCATGGCGGGATGCGGGTGTGCCGGTTGTCTTGCCCTACTCTTTGCGGCATGAGGGGCGCAGACGCCCATTCATTCCCGTTCGTTGGTAGGTCCTGATATGTCAAACTACACCCCCGTTGGCCTTGGCGATGAGGCCGCAACCGTCAAAGCCCTGACGCATTCGGGGAATTTCCACGTCGATGAGACGCTGGGATATGTCATCCTGCATTACGCGCTGGCCCCCCATGGCGACCTGCGGGGCCGCGTGCTGGGGACCGCGCCTGCCGACAGGCTGGATTTCGGCCGGACGCGTTCGCCCGAACGTATCCGCGCGGCGGATATCGTGTTCGACGTCGGCGGGATCTATGACCCGCAGAAGGGGCGTTACGACCACCACATGAAGGACAAGCCCCTGCGTGAGGACGGCGTTCCCTACAGCGCGGCGGGCCTGTTGTGGAAGGATTACGGCATTGCCGCGATCCGCAACATCCTCAAGGCCCCGGTGGACGAGGCCGCACTTCCCCTCATCTGGCAGTCGATCGACCGGTCGCTGGTCCTGCCGATCGACCAGGATGACAATGGCGTCGTCAAACTGGAAAAGCTGTCGCTGGCGGACATCGTCTCCTCCTGCCGTCCGGCATGGGACACGGCGGAACTCTATGGCCCGGACGAGGCGAAGATGCAGGAAAGCATCGGGTTCGCCGATGCGGCCACCACGGTTGCGGCCTTTCTGGTCAACACCGTCGATCGCGTCCGCGCCAGCCTGAAGGCGACGGACCGTGTGCTGGCGGCATACGAGGCGGCGCAGGACAAGCGTATCCTGGTCATGGATACGGGCATGCCGACCGAAAAGGTGATTTTCGAGCATGACCTGCCGGTCGTCTATGTCGTCTCGCCTGCCGCCCCCGGACGCTGGAACGTCAAGGCCGTGCCCCCCGTGCGTGGTGATTTCGGGCAGCGTGTCTCCCTGCCCGAAGCATGGCGCGGACTGGATGGTGAGGCGCTGGCGAAGGTGTCCGGTGTGGAGGATGCGGTCTTCGCCCATCCCGCGCGTTTCATCTGTGGCGCGGGCAGCAAAGAAGGGGCGCTGAAGATGGCGCGCCTTGCACTGGAAATCGACGAATCCCTGAACAAGGGCGCGTAAGGGGAAACAGGTAAAGGAATAAAAGTTTTTGGGTGCCGCTTTTTTTAAAAAGGCGGCTTCTTTCGAAGCTTTTTGAAAAAAGCGGCACCCAAAAACTTTTAAATTTCAGGATGCCGTTTTGCGCCATGGGCTGACGGCTTCAATACCGGTTTTCAGCAGGCCGGCAGCGCGTTCCGGACTGTCGGCCTCCACATAGACACGCAGTTCCGGCGCGTTGCCAGACGGGCGCAGATGGACGATCTCCCCATTGGAGAAGGTCATCCGCAGCCCATCCGTCGTATCCACATCCGACAGGTCGCCACAGGCCGCGACAAGGCCAAGTGCCGCGGCACCTGCCGCCGGGTTGTCGGCCAGTGCCGCGATCTTCGTCCTGCTCTGCTCCGTAGGCATTTCCACCAGGCGGTCGCTCAGCGTGAAACGTGGCGGCAGCGTCGCGACAAGCCCGGCCAGATCCGTGCCCGCCCGGCGTGCCGCAACCAGCGCGCACAGCATCGGCAGCACGGAATCGCGCGTCGGCAGCGCCGCCAGCGTGCGGTCTTCGTGCCGCACGTCACTCGCCAGCAGGAAGCCGCCATTGGCCTCATACCCGACGGAGGGGACAAGGCCGGCGTCCGCCGCCTCGGTCATCGCGGCGACGACAAAGGGCGATCCGATGCGCGTGCGGCGGATGTCACGCGCAAAGCCTGCCTGTTCCAGCGCAGTGTTGCTGCTGACGGGGGTGGTGACGGCCACGGCGTTGAGGAACCGTGCGGCAAGGATGCCCAGCACATCGCCGCGCAGCCAGTTGCCATGCCGGTCGGCAAGGAGCGGCCGGTCGGAATCCCCATCCGTCGTCAGGATGGCGTCCAGCGTGCCGTCTGCCGCCCAGTCCCGCGCCAGCTTTGCGTCCTCGGGGCGCACGGCCTCGGTATCGACGGGCATGAACGTGTCCGAACGCCCCAGCGGCACGGCCTTTGCGCCCAATGCCTCGACCACCAGCATCAGAACGTCGCGCCCCACGGCGGAATGCTGGTAGATCCCAAGCGTCAGGCCCGACAGGGCATCGGGACCGAAGAAGTCGCGGTAGCGCGCGACATAATCCGGCACCACGTCCGTGATCGCGGGCAGTTCGACCTGTTTTGTGAGCGCACCATCTGCGCCGAACCAGCCATCGGGCAGTGCGACGTCCTGTTCGCGCATGGCGGCTTCGTCGGTCTTGAGGAACTCGCCGCGTGCGCGGTTGAACTTGATGCCATTGCGGTCGGCGGGAATATGGCTGCCCGTGACCATCAGGGAAGGGATGCCGCGCGCGAAAGCATGCAGGCACAGGGCGGGGGTCGGCACGAAGCCGCAAAAAACCGGCACGCCCCGCATGGACTCGATCGCCGCGACACAGGCACGCAGGATCCGGGGCGTGCTGGGGCGCAGGTCGCCTGCCACCGCGACATGCGTGCCGGGTGCGAATTCCCCAAGTGTCGCCAGATGTTTCAGGTAACCCACGGTATAGGCGAAACAGACGGCATCCGTCATCGCGGTCACAAGGCCGCGCGCACCGCTGGTCCCGAACGCCACACCTGACTGTTTCATCCACTGGGCTATTTTCATGAGGTGCATTCTCTCGCGGCTTGATCGGATAAAGGCAGGGGCGTGACAGGGCCCCATCCATTTCATGTTAGGGGATTTTTCCCCCGATTGCATGGATATTCAGGCGGGCGTTGCCTGTCATGCGCGGGCCGCGGGAATGGGTGTTTCGGGACAATGCATCGACAGAAAGGTTCTGGACGCCGCCTTTGGGTTAAGCAGGCGACGTCCTTTCGAAGCTTCCTGCAAAAAGCTTCACCAAAAACCTGTGAATGATTTTGGGCGCTGATCCGCCTCAGGCGACGCGGATCAGCTTGCGGTTGATGAACTCCTCAATACCCAAGAAGGACAGTTCGCGGCCAAAGCCCGAATTCTTGATCCCGCCAAAGGGGAGTTCGGGTGCTGCGGCCGTGGCCGTGTTGATGAACATCATGCCGGTCTCGACCGCTTCGGCCACCCGTTCCGCCCGGCCAAGGTCGCGGGAGAACACGGAACCGCCAAGGCCATAGGGTGAGTCATTGGCCAGTTCGATGGCCTCATGCTCGCTTGCTACTTTGTGCACGACGGCAACGGGGCCGAAAATCTCCTGATAGAAGACCGGGTTGTCCTTTGACACATTGGTCAGGATGGTCGGTTCCATGAAGAAGCCCGTCCGCTCCATCCGCTTGCCGCCTGCCACCAGCGTTGCCCCTGCCCTGACGGCTTCGTCGGTCTGCGCCAGTGCGGTGTCGAGTGCCTTCCTGCTGCTCATCGGGCCATGGGTGGTGCCCTCAGTCAGCGGATCGCCAATGCGGAACTGTGTGATCGCTTTTTTCAGACCCGCGAGGAAGGCGTCATAGACCTTCTCATGCACGATCATCCGCTTGGCCGCCGTGCAGACCTGCCCGTTATTGGCGAACCGTCCCCACGTCGCCCATTTGACCGCCAGTTCAAGGTCCGCATCATCCAGCACGATGAAGGCATCGCTGCCGCCGAGTTCCATTGTGTCTTTCTTCAGC
>NZ_JABJWD010000056.1:0-90558 GCF_013155425.1 Gluconacetobacter entanii
CTCAAATGACGTCAATAACGACGTCGTTAACGACGGTAAGTTACCAGTCACAATCCTCAATCATAAGGCGGCCTCAAACGGCCGGTTACGGTCAAGGAAGCGATCGAGACCAGCAAAAGCACCACCGGCCCCACCCTGGCGGAGATCGAGGCGATCTACGCCAAGTGCAAGGCCGACAACGCGGCGATTCAGGCATCATGAGCATCTTCGTCGCGGGCCTGCTGGCCGGGTTCGCGGGCGGCTTCATCTCGGCTGGTGCCGGGGTGGGGCTGTTCCTGTGGCGTAGGCAGCGGCGGGCGCTGGCGGTGCGGATGGTGTTGGGAAATTCCGATATTTAAGAAATGGGGATGGTAATCTGGTGACGCTCTTGACATGGGGCGCGCGGCGGAAGACGACAGGGCGGCGCTGGTCGCTGCGAACGATTCCTATTTAAGAAATTAGGCGCTGAAATCATTACTAAAAATGGTTAAAATCCAAATCCCATTTGTAGATTATGATCCAGCCTGATCACTCCTACCAGTAACCACTGAGTTAATCTTCTAGAATGTGTCCCCAAAACAAAAGCCATACCCTTTTTCGGGTATTCTTCATTAAATGTTGTGCTCATTGACTCTAATGCTTTCTCGTCGCTACAAAGTTCCCTTTGTCGACGATAGAATGTAGCCGACGTCTCCCAATCATCACAGGTAGACTTATGCCTTGCTCCTTCTTGATCTATCCAATCGAAATGGAACGCGTAAGGGCAAGGCGTCATCTCGGCCAAATCTGGGTCTAAAAAAGATGTCTGAGTTGCAGCAGCTTTATACGCTGCCGCTTCTAGTTTGATTTGGTCTTGAGTCTTTTTTTTCCAATAAAACTTACTTTCCCTTGGTCTAACCAAGGCTAGGCTCATGTCATGCTCTATGGCCACCCTCGTAGAAGGCATTAAAATAGGTTCAAGAAAGCCATACCGGTCTTGTGGGGGCATAAGTTCTGCTGGGATTATTGTATCTTCTTGAACCCGTCTGCTTTCTTTTCGTTTATCTCCACTGCCCGGTGATATCCAATCATATTTAATCCATTGCCAGCGACGGAATTTCTTATCTTCTAGCTTTCTAAAATGGATTGGATATTGCCGTCTCCACTCACGTTTTCGGGTCAACCCCGCACAACATACTGTTTCTCCACGTTTTTGACCAACATGAGGAAGCGCTTTTACTAATATTACTACTTCTTCACATCCCTTATTCGGTGGGAGCGAACAGATTGGATTGCTTACTTTTTTCTGCAAGACCGGCCCTCACGCCCAGATGGCGAATTTTTATCGGGACAATATCAGAAAGCGCTTTAGCGACAATGGTACGATGACATGTTTTATAATCACGCTCATAGCATAGGAGGCATGCTGCAAATTGAGATACCATGTCTACAGCAGTCTTTAGATCTGCCTGGGCTCGCTCGGATAGCAAATGCCGACTGAAAACTGCTTGGAATTTTTTTATATCGCCTGCACGAGCAGCCATCCGTCCTTCTTTGGGATCGCCCAACCCTCGTAGATGAATATAATGAATACCAGCCATTTCAAGCGCCTCTGATAAACTACGCTTGGAAAAGCCTCGGCGCCTAGATATCGGCAATTCGCGGATATCAATAATGCATGTCACGCCTCGCGCACGCAGAGTTTCCAGAAAATCGGCCAAATCTGCGGATTCATAACCGATAGTGGAGAGAATATGCTGCGAATTAATCATGATACGATTATGTGTCTGTCCTGAGATTCAGTGTCAATTCAAGTTCCACGTATAGCTCATAAAAAAAGCCTACCATCCTCTGAGAGCCTGAATTAGAAGGCGATTTGATTGATTTTCCGCAGAACTCTCTGCGGATTGGGCGATTATCAACCATGTGCAGGATGACGAGATTGTTGCCTTCACATCCATCTTGAGGCGGTAGCAGCGTCCGAGCTACGCTCCACGATCCAGCGTTTTGGCAGGACGACGAAGCCTTCGGCCTGATCGCTGCGCTTGACGATCTTGATCGTCCAGCGGCCGAGTTCAGCCAACGCACCACGCAACTTCTCGCCAGCATCCCCGCCATCACGATCCTGAACGTCGGCGCGATCACCACAGCCCTGACCGCTGGCTTGCAGGGATCGGCCAGCCGGACGCGCACGCAGCAGGTCAGCCTGCCGGTCGCTTACGCCCCGTTGTCTTCCCTGCCGGATGTGGAGATGTCCCGGCAGGTCGGTTACGAGACGGAGCTGCTGGCGCAGAATGACGACGCGCGGCACGAGGAAGCTGCGCGGCTGATCGCGGATCGGCAGGTGCTGCGGGCACGGGTGATGGAGTTGGTCAGGAATTGGGATGCGGGTCAGTGTGCGCCGCGCGCGCCAGTCACGCCGTTTGTGGGCGCCCGGCACCAACCTATTTGAATGATGCAAGGAACGAATCGGGGATCGAATCGGATTTTATCGTTAGTCACTGTCAGAACGACTCGTTATTATTCTATATACAGCGTAGTCGTCTATTTGGGCTAACTACCTTGTTTCTATTGGATATATAGGAAAATCATAATCCCTTGGTCGGCGGTTCAAATCCGTCCGCCGCTACCATCCGCGTTAGGATTAATCCTCCTATCAAAACCAGATGTGTTTCCCCATTCGTGATGGCTCCCTTGCTATTGCGCTGTGGCACATCATTTCCCCCTGTTCTGGCACCCGTCATCCGGACGGTAACACACCGTCCTTTGCCTGCGCGTCGCGCGTTTATTGCGTCCGGATCATGCCACGCGCATATCTGCGATCCATGGCTGGACGGGGTCGTTTTCCAGTCCGGACCAGACCGGGGCATGGTCCGTCGATGGAAAATATCGATTTTTCCCACCTTATCATAAAAGCGCGCCTGATGGCGCTTCAGGCGCGCTGAAAAATATCCTGATTTGGATATGATGGCTTTTCCAATGGCGGGCCGCTCAGGACAGGCCCTTACGGTCTGTCGTCGCCATCGCGTGCGAAGCCAGGAAGCGGAACTGCGCCTGCTCCTCGGGATAGGCGGGAATGCCCTGCAGGGCATGGGACATCTTCCGGTGGTTTCTGAAACTGCCGCGCCGTTCCCACGGACGGTCGGGATGCTGCTGGTTCCAGATGCTCATCGCCAGCAGTTCAAGCTCGGGACTGGTCGTTCCCGGATCAGACTTCGTCGTCATATCCACCTCCCTGTGCATATCCTTGTGCATGTGCGGTGTTGGGGCGTTGGAACTTTCACGAGGTATCTGTGATATTGCATCGCTGCCTGCCTTCAACGCATCATGCCCGCACGGGTTCGGCCTTCATGTTTTCGTGTCTGCCGGCGCGTCGGCAACGCCGCGAAGGGAGTGGCCGGGCGAACGGATATTGACTGGTTGCGAAACGGCAGCAAAATCAATGCGGGTGTCATCAACCACCATCATGCAGCAACCCTTTTGACGAGATGGGGCGAAGGAGCCCTCTGCCATGTCCTCTTTCTCTTTGTGCAAGATGTTTCTGGTAAGTGCATGCAGCCTGCTGGTGACATGGGAGATCGCCGGCACGTCCCCGGCGATGGCGCAGGAGGCGGCGCGTCATGGCCCCACGGCGGAACAGAAGGCCGAACTGGAACGCGCGGTGCATGACGCGGTCCAGCATGACATGCAGACCGTGGCGCAATATCCCCTGCCCAAGGATTTTTTTGCCCGCATACTGCCACTGATGCAGCAGATCGAGCAGGCCCACCTTTCCCCGCCCACCGCGACTCCCAACACCACGCTGGCGATGACCATCCGCCGAACCGAAGCCATGCAGCAGCTTCAGCCGATCCTCCAGCGCTATGGCATGACGGCGCGCGACTTTGTCATGGGGATTACGTGCTTTGGCATGACCGAAGCACTGCTGCAGGAACATTCCAAGGCGCATGGGGAACTGCCGCACCTTAATCCGGCCAATGTCAGCCTGATCAAGGAGCATGACGGGCAGGCGCAGGAACTGATCCAGATGATGAGCGCCGAGGATGAGGAGGAAGAACGCGCCCTGTAACCCGTCCGGTACGAAATCGCCCCCTGCCCTTTCGCGGTATGGGTCAGGCCTGATCGCCGGCCTGCACCTCCTCGGTAAGCAGCACGGCGCCGCCGGGGGCGGAGGTCGCACCTTTCCTGCGGAACTGCAGGTATTTTTCCCTCAGGCGGTCTTTTACATGCCTGGCCCTGATGCAGGTGGCCGGTGGCAGGCAGGACAGGCCGTATTCGATCACGCCCATGTTTTTCACGAAACAGGACTGCCTGCGAAACCATGGTACGAGCCCGGATGCCGTGATGGATGTCAGCAGGTCGGGGGGAAGCCGGATTGCAACATCGCGGCCAAGCAGCAGGCGGCGCAGGAATACGAAATAGGTATCGTGGGCCGCCCCTTTTTCCTCCCACGGCTTGGATGTCAGCGCCGCATGGAGGATGAGCGGGGTATGCCCCTGAAAACGGCATTCCAGCGTATGTGGATTCCGCGTTTCCAGAAAACGGAAATCCCAGCGATAGACCTGTTTTTCAATGGGAGCGAGTGAGACTGCATCCGTTTCATATTCGCTCATCAGAATGGCATTGAGGGCGTCCTGATCCGACTGGGCCGTGGGCGAATCCCATTCGCTGCCTTCCTGGTAGGTCGGGTGGGAATGTATGGCCTCACATGCCTGCCACCAGCGTTCCAGCAGGTGAGGCCAGCGGTCGGTGGAAAAGGCCACGAACCCGGAACAGACATAGACCTGGCGGCGTGGGGGACGCTTCAGTGTAAAGATCTCCTCCCACTGGGCATACCACCGGTCGTCGATCGGGTTGGGAAAGGCGCAGATCCCCCCTCGCCGCGCTTGGGCGATCAGGGGGGCGAGCGATCCGGTCACGATCATGTCGGAATCAATAATTACGGCGATACCGGTTGCATTGGCGATATGGGCAAAGGCCTTGTACTGGCCCGGGTTCCTGATTTTCGCCGGATCAAGGGCAATAAGTTCCACCTGCCCGCAGGTCGCAAGCACCGCTTTCTGCGCCGGGGTCAGGCCGCAGTCCCCCACCCGGATGGTCTGGGTATGGCCGGTAAGGATCAGGGAATTGATCAGGGCGACAAGGCCGGGGAAATACGAGGCATTGCTTATTGTATAAAAGCAGACATCATCATCCGTCGCCATGTCTGTTCCCTTTGTTTATATGTATTTGAAATGAAAACGTCCGTTTTAATCATATCCCCGGAGAAGTTATATTTTGGGTAGCGGTATCTGTGGCGAAAACAGACATCCCAGCGCGATACCTGCCAGAAAAAGGATGACCATCATTGTGGTCAGCATGGCGTTTCTTCGCTCCAGAGGTGTGCCAAACGGCGGCTTGAGGCTTTTATCGGCCAAGGGCGGTGGTTCACCACTTTTCTTGAAATTGTTGCTCATCGGGCCTGCCTTTATTGGAAGTTTTGCCCGTCAACGTCATCTGTATGCTGAGAGTTTCCCGATATTCGGGAATATAATTGAGGATGTGGAATTTTAATTAATATAATTAATTAAGAATTATTTGCATATATTATGATCCTATCCCGGCCTTATGTGAGGAGGTACCTGCTGTCCGTTCACCGGGAAATATCCCGACGCGTTGCCCCTTTCCGGCATGCTGCGTGCCTGATCCGCCGCGCAGGCGTTTTGTCGCGGATTATAGATTGAGTGGTCTGGTTATTTTCCACAGAGACGGCTATGCCTCCTGTGTCGTTCCTTGCTTGATTTTCACATGGGCCTGTCAATGAAACACCGGTTACGAAACACCATCGTCACACCTTGTTCCAAATGGGTGGCGGCCATCGGCATCATGGTGGCTCTTGCTGGCTGTTCACACAACAAACCCTTCAACCGTGGGCCTTATCTGGCTTATGGGCTGGGGCCGAATACGGCTTATGTTCCGGTCGAACCTTACAATGCCGCGGAAAATATCCGGCGTGCGCTGGCGTGCAACAATCCCAGCACCAAGCCCTTCATGCGTCGGGACCTGCAGGAAGACCGGTTCATCATTTCAAATGCGGTTCTGCCGGGAACGACCAAAAGCTACGAAATCGTTGCGGCATGGTCGTTTACCGGGACATTGGTGCATATCAATTCGTCCGAGGCCGTGCCCACGGTTGTCAGTACCATCAGTGACTATGCGAAGCAGGGTGCAACCTGCCCTGCTGCAGCCCTGCCGAAAACCAGCAACTGATCTGGTCCCTGCCGCAATGCGCAAAAGGGGACGTGACAAGACACGCCCCCGCAGGATGCCAGATTTCAGGATGTCAGGTTTTTTGTTGTTTCAGGCGGATGGGTGTCTTGCCGCCGGGTAGGCCGCATGCTGGATGCAGGTGGCCGCCATCAGATGCCCATTGGTAAATGGCTGTATGCAGGGTTCGTCTGCGGGACAGGTTCCCAGCGTGTCGCACTGACTGTCCTCGGCCGCGGCCTTCTGCACGACGCCGAGCAGTCTGGCCTGCTGCATGGGTGTCAACATTTCCACCGCCGCCGCAAGGGCGTGTTCAAGGCCAGAGATATGGGCCTCATAGACCAGGATCTGTCTGGCAGACATGGGAGCGGTTTTTTTTTCAGTCATGGTGTTTATTGCCCCTGAGATATGGGCCGTCAGGCACGACCCATAATTTTCGTTACCTACCATAACTGTAATCGACGCATCCTGCATGTGAAAATCACCATGTCACCATGTATGATTTTCTGGCGGGAGGCGTTTAATACAGTATTTTTGATATAGCAAAAAAATTATTAATACAGGTTAACATACAGCGTTCCGCAGGGGGAGCACATTATTGTCATCCTGACGGGGCAGTATTGTGTTTTGACAGGTGCAGGATCTCCCTGCCCTGCCGCAGGTCAGTAGGCCGATGGCCGACTGGACGCGACTTTCTGCGCGTGGCCTTTCATTTCCTGCGCGATGCCACTGCGTGCGATTTTCCGGCTTCCCGTCACGTAACCGATTTCCTGCTTCAGTTGCCCGGCAATGATATTGGCCGTGCTGAAAACAATGTTCTTGAAATTCGTCATATAGTTATCCTCATCCGAGCATGACAATACGGCTCAGCACCCCGGACAGGAGGTGCGGGACGCACAGAAACATACCGCATATCAGGCATGCAAGGAGTAAATGAGGAACGGGACACGAACGAAATAATTGAAATCTATCGACCTATATTGCGCAACTTTTTTCCGGAAAGAAGGTTGGTTTCGATGGTTTCCAACGGGACATCCCGGGTTTCGGGAACAAACATCAGCGTAAACACGATGAAGACAACATTCATGAGGGCAAAGCCGGCGAATGTCTGGCCAAAGCCGATGACGGAGACAATGCTCAGGAAAGTGTTACTGACGATCCAGTCCGCCCACCAGTTGGCCAGCGTGGAACAGCCAACGCCAAAGTCCCTGCCCTCCAGCGGCTGGATCTCGGAACACAGGGTCCAGACCAGCGGGCCGGCCCCCAGGCCAAATCCGCCGACAAAGGTCAGCAATGCCGCCAGCAGGCACAGTGTCGCGGCGATGCTCGAAAGGTGAAGGCCGGTGATTACCGCGGCAACAGCCAGCGAAACCGCCATGATTGCGGCACTTGCACAGAGCAGCGGACGTCTGCCCCACCGGTTGACCAGAAAGATCGCGGCAATACCGACAACGGTGTTGATGACACCGATCAGGACAGTCGCCCAGGCCGCGCCAGACGTGCCGAAATGGGCGTTTTGCAGGATTTTCGGGGTATAGTACATGACGACATTGATCCCCGTCAGTTGCTGCATGACCTGAAGGCAGATGCCCAGCATGACGGAGCGACGGAAGTTTGGCTGCTGACGCAGCAGTTTCAGGCCGCTTGTCCGTCCCTTTCCGGTTTCGGCCTTGATGCTGGCGAACTCCGCATCGGCCTCCGCCGGGGTGTCACGCAGGGCGCGCAGGACGGTTCGGGCCTTTGCATCCTGCCCGCGTGCGATCAGCCATGATGGACTGGGCGGCAGGAGGAAGCATCCGATAAACAGAAGTGCTGCCGGCAGCATGGGCATGCTGACCATCCATCGCCAGTGCCCTCCGGAGGACAGGATGCCGCCTGCCAGATATCCGGCCAGGATGCCCGCAGATTGCAGCATGGAAAATGTTGAAACCATGCTGCCCCTCAGGTGGCCAGACATGGTTTCGGAAATATATAGCGGGGCGGTGAAGGTGCAGATGCCAATGGCAACGCCGATCAGCAGGCGTCCGGTCAGGATCTGCGGAATCTCCATGGCGTTGGCGCACAGGCATGCCCCTGCGAACATCAGCACCATGGCGGCCGTCAGCACCGTCCGTCGTCCGAAACGTGCGGAAAACGTCCCTGCCCCCAGCGATCCGACCGACGCGCCGAGCATCAGGACCGATACGATCCATTCCTGATCGCGCGTGGAGGCCCGGAAATCCATTCCGATAAACCCCAGTGCCTGGGAAATCAGGCCCGTATCAAGCCCGACCAGAAGGCCGGCGCAGGCCGTGATCAGGCCCGCACGAAAGGCTTTCCGCCCTGACGGTGATGGGGGTACTGGTGTTGCTGCGGTGGGAATCACGTTCCGTTTTCCTCCCGGCCGGGATGTTTCTGACGTCTATGTTGACGTCATAATGACCGATACGGCATCCATCCATGATGCAACACCGGGGCATGTCTTTTTCTGTCCGGTTTTCAGGGGAAAGTCATCGCATCCATGCGATGGCGGGTTATGGACGCATACGACGCCAGCGCACGGGCCATCATGGAGATGGGGCCATGCAGGAAGGATTTCATGAAAAATACGGATCTCGTGCGCTTCATGACCGCAGACAGGGCAAAGCTTTGTGCTTTGGGAATGATTTTTTTGTTTTCCCTGTGGGCCAATATTGTAACCCCGTTATGGGCGGATGATTATTGCCGGACCATTCCGGTCGATCTGAAGAATACGTTTCATATTGTATATGGGAATTATTTTTACTGGACCGGAAGATATTTCACGACACTGATTACATTTCTGGTGCTTGAATTTCATTCCTATGGATCAATTTTCATATTTGATGTCCTGAATGCACTTGTTTTCTGCGTTCTTGTCCATAATGTCTGCATGATATGCAGGGATACTGCTGATCCGGACAGGGACATGACAGCCGGATTTGCGGATATCATATTTGTATTCCTGGCCATCTGGTGGATACCACGCGATATTTCCGAAGTGGCACTCTGGAAGACCGGGGCGATCGGCTATCTGTGGCCCGTGACGGGGGAATTGTGGATCCTGCGACAGGTCCTTGCCCGACGCCTGCCGTCTGGTGTCCTTGCCTGTGGCTTTTCTTTTTTTATTGCAACATTTCTGGAACCCCTCTCCCTGCTGATGAGCATGGTGCTGATCGCTTTCGGAATCAGTCGCTATCGGGACGGAAGGCCTGTCGCCTGCCCCTTCATCGGGTTCCATCTGCTTGGCACCCTGTTCCTGTGGCTTGCGCCGGGGAATTATGTTCGCGCACGCACGATGGAGCATGACACGATCGTCAACCGTCTTGATGGTGTGCTGGGCAATGTCGGAAGCCTGTTCGATCTGTACTGGATCCCGTTTGTCATCATCCTGCTCCTCTGCCACGTTGCGGTGGTAAAGGACGGAGGACAATGGTCCCGGTCATGGAAAAAAATCGGGACATTTGCGGCACTTTCCCTGATCTACATGATGATATTGCTGCTGTTCCCGCGATCGTCGCTTGCCGCAAGGGTATCTTTTCCTGCCAGCATCTATCTGGTCTGCATATTGGCAACATTGTTCATCAATCGCCCGACGCCTGCAGGCGTGCGCAACTGGATGCTGGGGGCGGGAATTGCTGGTCTGGCCATCTGGCACATGTGGGTATGCGTGCCGGACCTGCTGGAACTCGCGCATGTCAGCGCCATGTGGAACCGGCAGACTGCCGCGCATAGCGCGGGGTTCGAAGATGTCACCCTGCCCCGCGTGACCATGGGGCCACGGCACAAACTTCTTTATGTGCACAAGGATATCCTGTTTGTGGGGATTTCACCGGATCCGCACAACATGATGAATGTCTGTTTCGCGCGTGCGCTGGGCGTCAAGAGTGTTCATTCCACACCGGAATGAATACTCCTGCTGGTTGACGGGGCAATGGCGGAAGAAGGAACACCGCTTTTTTGCAAAAAGGCGGTGCCCTGGAAGACTTAATGTTCTGTCAGCAGGTGATGGATAGGCAGTCCCTATCGGGATTCAGGGGCTGCGCCTGCATCCGGCGTGGCAGGTTGCGGCTGTGTTTCTTCCTGGTTCTTCTGTGCTGCTGCGGCCTTGCGGGCATTATGGCGCCGTACCATGCCGGCAGCACAGCCTGCGGCAGCCCCGCTTTTGGCATGGCCGCTTCCGACGAAATGCCCGGCGACACCACCGGCCATGCCGCCCTTGATACAGCCGCCCGGCTCGGCATGGCTGATTGCAGGGGAAAGCAGGAACCCGCAGACGAGTAACGGAAATGCAAGACGGTAATGGTTCATCGAGGTGTTTCCCAATCTGTTCAGAGGTAAATAGTGGGACCGGGTTCGCTTCATGCTGGATGTGACAGTTCCGTTTTCCCGGTATGCGGGGATAACAGTTGTCAGCGGCAGGGTTCCCTTCCATCGTGAATTATCTCAACAAAGGAAAGGAACCTGTTGATGAGTAAGGAACCGTCGGAAGCCATTCATGCCGCACTGATTCATGCGGCGGCAGTCCTGACCGCAGCAAAGAAGGAAGTGATTGAAAAGGCCTCCCCCACCGAGGTGAAGGCACATTTCAAGTCATTCCTGCACACGCTCGAAACCGGGTGGCGGGAGCATGAAGCCGGCGATCATCACAAATAAGGTATGAAGTGAGGCGGCATCCGCAGGTCATATCCTGTGGATGCCGCCCTGCCCCATCAGGCAGCCTGATGCGGCATTCAGTCGGCGGGATTATTTGCCCGTAAAAAACTTGTTCATGTCCGAACCGGTCTTGTGGCTCCAGCGGTCCATCTTGTGCCCGGTCTCGTGGCTCCAGTTATCCAGCGTCTTTCCGGTCCTGTTGCCCCAGTTCTTGACGTGCTGCGTATCCTGTGCGGCTTCGTCATGCGCCGCGTGGCCCGTATGGTCTATTTTCTTTCCCGCCACGCATGCATCATAATCCGAAGAGTTGGCGCAGTCATCGGCCAGTGCCGGTAAAGAGGAAATGCCCGTCAGGCCAATAATTCCCAGTCCAATCAATAATGATTTTCTCATATTTCCCAATATCCATCCTGTCGTATGGATATCCGCCGAAAACAGTCAGGCACGACAGGCAGATATCCTGCCCGCGCATGAAACGCGGGGCCGCGATAACTTATCCCCTTCCGTCATGGATTTGTTTTCCGTGACGGAAGGGTCTGTGTTTTCAACGTCGGGTGCGTCCTGGGGTTGCATATACTCAGTTACGAAAATCCAGAACAATCCGTCCCGCGACCTTTCCGTGCTGCAACCGGTCGAAAATATCGTTGATGTTTTCCAGTTTGTCGGCCGCAACGACGGTCGAGACCTTCCCTTCGGTAAAGAAGGACATCGCCTCGATCATGTCGAGGCGCGTACCGACGATGGAGCCACGTACCGTCGTGCCATTCATGACCATGTCGAAAATCGAGATCGGGAATTCCCCCGGCGGCAGGCCGTTGAGGACAATGGTCCCGCCCCGGCGGGCATAGCCGATGGCCTGGGTGAAGGCCGTGTTGGAGACGGCCGTGACCAGGACGCCATGCGTACCGCCGGTTTTCTGCTGGATATAGGCGACCGGGTCGGTGGTGCGCGCATTGACGGTCACGCTGGCGCCCAGCCTGCGGGCTTCGGCCAGTTTCCCGTCATCAATGTCCACCGCCGCGACATTCAGGCCCATGGCGACCGCGTACTGGATGGCCATCTGACCCAGTCCCCCCGCGCCGGAAATGGCGACCCATTCGCCCGCGCGCGTGTCGGTCATCTTCAGGCCCTTGTACACCGTCAGCCCGGCACACAGGACAGGCGCCGTGCGGATCGGGTCGATGTCCTTGGGCAGGTGCGCGACATAGTTCGGGTCGGCCACGACATATTCGGCAAAGCACCCGTTGACCGAATATCCCGTATCTTCCTGCTTCTCACACAGGGTTTCCCATCCACCCAGACAGTGTTCGCAATGTCCGCAGGCCGAATACAGCCACGGCACACCGACGACGTCGCCGGTCTTGATCCAGTCAACCGCGGCGCCGACTTCCACGACATGGCCGATCCCCTCATGCCCGGGGATGAAGGGCGGTTTCGGTTTGGTGGGCCAGTCGCCACGCGCGGCGTGCAGGTCTGTATGGCACACGCCACAGGCATCGACCTTCACCAGAATCTGGTTGGGGCGGATCGAGGGGATATCGAGTTC
Source organism: Gluconacetobacter entanii (assembly GCF_013155425.1). NCBI lineage: Bacteria > Pseudomonadati > Pseudomonadota > Alphaproteobacteria > Acetobacterales > Acetobacteraceae > Gluconacetobacter > Gluconacetobacter entanii. The sequence goes on from NZ_JABJWD010000056.1 coordinate 12,404, forward strand.
CTCGATACTCAGGGGTTTTCCGAATTCGCGGACAACCGCTGCTTTCATCTTACCGGCCATTTCACTACCTCATCACTGATGCGTGTGCCGCCCCATGGGGCGTGGATCACTGCTCCTGCCACAATGGCAGGGCAGTCTTTGGGGTGCATTGACATGTATCAGTATGAACGCACGCTCAGCCCTCTCCTTTCGCCAGTCCATCCAGCCCCTGCGCCAGATCGGCGATCAGGTCCTGCGTCTCCTCCAGCCCGATATGGATGCGAAAGGTCGGGCCTGCCTGCGTCACGCTGTCGCATGAACGGGTGATGCCCCGCGTCGTTGGCAGCACCAGGCTTTCATATCCGCCCCATGAGGCGCCGATGCCAAACATCCGCAGCGAATCAATCATGCGTTCCATCTGCGCCAGTGTGAATTCGGGACGCAGGACAACCCCGAACAGGGAGGACGCGCCCGAAAAATCCCGTTTCCAGAATGTGTGTCCGGGGCATGACGGCAATGCGGGATGCAGTACCCGGCTCACCTCTGGCCGGGACTGCAGCCACACGGCGACATCGATCGCCGACTGGGACTGCCGCTCCTGGCGTACGGGCAGGGTCCGTATCCCCCGCAGCGTCAGGGCGCAGTCGTCCGGTCCCGCGACCTGCCCGCTCTGGATGGCGGTGTCGCGCAGAAGACGCCAGTCCGCCTCGTTCCCGACGGAGACGGCGCCGATCACCGTATCGGCGTGGCCCGCGGGATATTTGGTCAGGGCCTGGATTGAAATGTCCGCACCATGGCGGAATGGCTGGAAGATGCCGATCCCCCATGTATTGTCCACGATCAGGCGCGCGCCATGCCCGTGGGCCACGCGCGCCAGCATGGGGATGTCCTGCACCTCGAACGAATGGCTGCCGGGACTTTCGGTCAGGATGACGCCCGTCTCCGCCCGGCACATGCGGCGCAGGTCTTCCTCGCTCGCGCATGGCGGGAAGTAGGAGATGTCCACGCCAAAGCGACGCAGCACCTTTTCCGCGAAGCGCCGCGTGGGGCCATAGACGGAATCGGACATCAGGCAGTGGCTGCCAGCATCAAGGAACGCCAGCAGGGGCAGCATGCACGCCGCAAGGCCGGAGGGCGCGATCTGGGTATGTGCCGCACCTTCGATCGTGGCGATCGCCTGTTCCAGCCGATACTGCAGCGGTGTTCCCATCGCGCCATAGATCAGTTCGTCATCATAGCGTTTGCGCCCGGCCTCCTCCATCGCCTCGAGCGAGGAGAACAGCACGGTTGACCCGCGTGCGACCGGCGGGTTGACGAAGACGCCCTGCCCGCCCTGCGGCACATCGCGCGCCACACGCACCGCAAGCGACGCCATCTCCCGCCAGCCGCGGGAGACGGCATGGCGCAGGTTTTCATGATCCATCGGTATGTTTCCCTCGCCCTTTTTCTATGCGTTCCGTGTCACGATGGGGGTGCCGGGGGTCGATGCCCATTCCGCCCATGACCCGTCATAGACGGCGTGCTGTCCCAGCCCCGCCGCCACCAGCCCGAGCGCCAGCACGCATGCGGTCATGCCGCTGCCGCATGTGCAGACGGCCTCCCTGTCGGGACGCATGCCCGCGGCGGCGAAGACCTGTCGCAGTTCATGGGGCGGCCGCATGCGCCCGTCGGCCGTCAGCAGCGTCGTATAGGGCATGCTGGTCGCGCCGGGCATGTGCCCCGAGGGCATGCCCGCGCGCGGTTCGGGCTGTTCACCGGTAAAGCGCCCATGGGCGCGCGCATCAAGGATCAGCGATGAGCCGGGCGCATGGACGATGTCGAGCATGTCCCCAAGCCCCTTCAGCCTGCGCATGCGGGGACGCGCGATAAAGGGCGGCGTGTCCTGCGCGGGCACCGGGGTCGGTCCTGTCTCCAGCCGCAACCCTGCTTCCTGCCAGGCGGGCAGGCCGCCATCGAGCACCTGCGTGCGGTCATGGCCAAACAGCCCCATCAGCCACCAGCCACGCGCGGCGCAGGCCACGCCCTTCTGGTCATAAAAGATGATGCGGGCCCCGTCATGCAGACCCAGCGCACGGGCCAGGCGGGTAAAGCGCGCCTGACCCGGCACCGTATGGGGCAACGGGGAGTCCGGGTCCGAAAATGCATCGATGTCAAACCGTCGCGCGCCGGGAATATGCCCCGACAGGAAACAGGTCTGCGGATCGAATTTCTGTCCCGGCAGGGCCTGCGTCGCGTCAAGTATGACAACATCGTCATGTGACAGGCAGCGGTCCAGGTCTTCGGCGGAAATCAGTGGGTGCATATCTGTGCCAACCTTTGGTGTTTCAGCGCTTTGCGATAAGGTGCAGCATATTGTGCCATGACGAAAGCGGGGTCACGCCTTCGCACGGATTGCCACGGGACGGATCGCGACGGATTATGGTCGAACGCATCATGATGGGGCTTATGCTGGGGGGAATCGCCTTCGGCTGCGTTCTCATCCTCTACCCATTCATGTCAGCCCTGCTGTGGGCGGCAATCCTGACATTTTCGACATGGCCGATCTATGTGCGGCTGCGGCGGCAGACTTCCCCGCTGATCGCCGCGCTGGGCATGACGGTCATGTCGGCGGTCGTGCTGGTGGTGCCGCTTACGCTTGTGGTCTCCAGCAGCATTGTCGAACTGCCCCAGACCCTGCCCGACGCGATCGACAGCATCACCACCTCCATCCACCTGCCGCCCCTGCCCGCATGGCTGGGACATATCCCGCATCTGGGCGCGCAACTGAACGAGACGTGGGAGAAGTGGCGTGTGGACGTGGGCAATATCGACCAGATGATACGTCCCTACAGCGGCCGACTGGTGCAATGGGCCCTTGCCGGGGTCATGCAACTCGCCAGCGGGCTTGCGCATCTGGGCATGGCGCTGTTCATGGCGTTTTTCTTCTGGCTGGGCGGGGAAGCACTTGGTGATACGTTCGTTGCCGTCGTGCGGCGCATCGCCGGGGTCTATGCGGATCGTATCCTCGGGATCATCGGGCGCACCATCCGGGGCACCGTCTATGGCATCATCGGCACCGCCCTGCTGCAGGGCGTGTTGACGGGGATCGGTTTCGCCATCGCGGGGATCTCCAACCCCATCCTGTGGGGCGGGATCACCGCCTTCATCTCCGTCCTGCCCATCGGCGCGCCGCTGATCTGGATACCGGCGGCGTTCTTCCTGTTCGTCGCCCACCATCCCGGCTGGGGCGTGTTCCTGCTGCTTTACGGGACCATCATCGTGTCGGGGGCCGATCATATCATGCGGCCCATGTTCATTGCCCGTGGGGCGCAGCTTCCCTATCTCCTGACGGTGCTGGGCGTTCTTGGGGGGATCTGGACGTTTGGCGGCCTTGGCATTTTTCTGGGGCCGGTGCTTATTGGTGTGGGATATACCCTGACGGCGGAATTCGCCGCAGGAGATCCGGGCGCGCGCCTGCCGCCCGAGGTCAGGGAGCCATTTGTCGAGCCATGAACCTTGCGCGTCCGTATCTGCGGCTGCCCGCCATCGTTGCCCAGCCGGGGACTTCTCCCCTGCCGGGATACCAGCCCGCGTTCCGTTCCGAAAACAGCATCAGGATCATCAGTTGGAACCTGTTGCGAAAGATCGGCGCCACGGTGCGCGATGTCGTGCACCTGATCCATCAGGAAAAGCCCGACCTGCTGCTGATGCAGGAGGCAACGATTGACATCGACGCCCTGCCCACGCTGATCGGGGGGCATTATGCGCGCTCCCCCCTGCCCGGCCGCATCCATGGCGTTGCATGCTGGAGCCCGTGGCCCTATCGCAGGCCGCCCATGACCTGCACCCTGCCGTCGGGGACGCTGATACGGCGCGTGGCGCAGATCATTGAATGTGGCCCGTTTGCCATCGCCAACGTGCACCTTTCGCATGGGCAGTTGCTGAACCGCCGGCAGTTGCGCCGCATGTCGCAGCTTCTGCCCTATCGTGCCGCGATCCTTGGGGATTTCAATCTTGTCGGCCCCACGCTGGTCCGGCATTTCCGTGATGTCGGCCCCCGTGCGCCCACGCATCGCATGGCCGATGTCCTGCCGATCCGGCTCGACCGGTGCCTGATCCGTGGCCTGTCGTGCGTGGAGCAGCGCGTGATCGACAATTACGCATCCGACCACCGCCCCATCGCCGTCCGGCTCGAACTCCTGCCTCAGAGATAGGGCAGGAGCAGCCGTGCCGAGGCATCGCGCAGCCTGACCGGCAGGGAACGCCGGTCGAGGTCGTGATGGGTCAGGCGTTCATGGCGATGGCGGATGATGAAATCGTCAATCGTGGCAGCCAGCGTATCATCATAGATTTCGAGGTTGATCTCGAAATTCAGCCGCAGGCTGCGCACGTCGATGTTCGAACTGCCCACGAACGACCAGTGCCGGTCCACGACCATGAGTTTCGAGTGGTTGAAGGGCGGTCGCGCCTGCCAGACCCTGCAACCGGAATCGAGGAAGCGCGGCAGGTTCGCCGCCCGTGCCCAGTCGATGAAGATATGGTTGCTGTGGCGCGGGACGATGATGTCCACCTCGATCCCGCGCAGCGCCGCAAGGGCAAGTTCCGTCAGGAACCTGTCATCGGGAAGGAAATACGGCGTCATCAGGCGCACGGAATGCCGGGCCATCGAAATGGCCTGCAGCATGGTGTATTCGATCTTCTCCAGGTCGGAATCCGGTCCCGCCGTGACAATGCGCGTCAGGCTGTCGCCATGGGCCTTCTGTTCGGGGAAGAACAGGTCCGCCAGCAGTTCCTCCCCCGTGGTGAAGGTCCAGTCGCGGGCGAAGGCCTCGCTCAACTGGTGGATGACCGGCCCGGCAATGCGGAAATGCGTGTCGGAGACGGGATGGGCCGGATGCAGCGCCGTCAGGTTTTCCCTGCCGATATTCAGCCCGCCCATGAACCCGGTCTGGCCATCGACCACCAGGATTTTCTTGTGATCGCGCATGTTGATGAACGGCATGCGCCACGGCAGCATCGAATGCATGAACCGCCCGACCGGCACCCCTGCCCGCGCCAGCCTGCTGGCGATCGCGCAATGGAAATAGCCGCTGCCCACGCCATCGACCAGCACCCGCACCTGTGCGCCGCGCCGGTGGGCCGCAATCAGCGCATCGCAGAATTTATGCCCGATTTCGTCTGGCCGGAAAATATATGAACACAGCAGGACCGTGCTTTGCGCCCCTTCAATCGCCGCGAGCATCTGTGGATACGCGCTGTCGCCGTCATGCAGCGGGGTGACAAGGTTGCCGGCCAGCAACGGACGCTGTGTCAGTTTCGTGACCATCTCCGCCAGCGGGGCGAAGCGTCCCTCCTCCCCCCTGCGCCAGCGCGAGGTCATGGTGCGGCTGTGCCATGGATGCAGGCCGACCAGGCGCTTTGCGCGCCGCCGCACACGGTTGATGCCGAACATCGAATACAGGATGCCACCGGTCAGCGGCATGAGGACCGTGACACCGATCCACCCGATGGAGGCCCCTACGTCACGTTTCGTCAGCAGCACATGGACGATGACAACCGCCACGATGCACAGGCGCAGCGCCAGCACGATCGGGGCAAGGAAAGTGACGTAAGTATAGATCATGATGCGGTCATTATTCCGTACGCGCCATGAAGGCATGAAAATTCGACACAGGCCGTCATGTTGGCTGCCCCGTGGGACCCGGATCGCGGTATTGCTGGTCCCTGCGCAGGCATCCCCGGGCAAAGGAAATGTAATGAAAGTCGCGACAACGCCAGAAGCCCCATCATCGCCATCATGGCGGAAGCGTTCCATGGGACGGCGATCCCATCACAGGGGGCTGGAAGCGGAACAGAAGGTTATGGAGCGGATGCGGTCGGAGGGATGGACCATCCTGGCGCAGCGCGCCCGCACGGCATGGGGGGAAATTGATATCGTCGCCATCCGTGACGGCATGCTGGTCTTTACGGAAGTGAAGGCACGTCCGTCGATCATGCAGGCAGGCGATGCCATCTCGCGCCGCACGATGCAGCGCCTGATGAATGCGGCGCAGGCCCTGTGCATGCTCAATACCGGATGGACCTATGACGAAATGCGCTTTGACGTGGTGGTAGTCCTGCCTGATGGCGACCTGCATCGCATCGAGGACGCATTCAGGATGGAGTGAGCCGCAATCCGGGACAATCAGGTCCGGTGATGGAGGCTCGTACGTGTCACGTGATGGATGGCGGTCGTGCCATGCGGGCGGTAGGACACTTCATGAACCAGGGAGTGGCGCACGTGCGATGACGTCGTGTGATGGGCGGATGCCACAACGACATGATGCCCGGCAACAGCACGGCGATAGACCACATGGCGCACCGGCGGCGGCGGCGCGGTCAGGGCGCTGAGTGTCAGGCGATCTGCTTCCATCTCTGTCATGGCATGGCTACGTGCCTGCGCCTGTGGCGTGACGCTGTAGAAGAAACCCGCGCAAACCACCGACAGGGTCGTGATTCGCAAGCACGTATGGCGCATCTAACACTCCAATTCAGTCATCGCAGCGAAGCTACGCAAAATCGGGTGCGCAAGGCAAGGCTCCGCACTGGCTGAAACAAAAAAAAGCGGAAGGGAGCCTGCGCTTCCCTTCCGCCTTCTGTTCCGGCTGTTACACCGGGGACCTGTCGGGCGCCGTTCAGGCAGATGCCGCGACAATGCCCTTTTCAGCCAGCAGCTTCTGCAGTTCGCCGGACTGGTACATCTCGGTCACGATGTCACAGCCACCGATGAACTCGCCCTTGACATAAAGCTGCGGCACCGTGGGCCAGTTCGAAAAATCCTTGATCCCCTGACGCAGGGCCGGATCTTCGAGGACATTGGCGGTCTTGAACGGCACGCCCAGATGCTTGAGGATCTGCACGACGCGTGCGGAAAAACCGCACTGCGGGAAGGTCGCATCGCCCTTCATGTACAGCATGACCGGATTGGCGTCGATCTGCGCCTGGATCTGCTGGGTGATGGTTTCGGCCATAATAATGGACTCCTCGTTCTGATGACCGGCTGCCTGCCCCGGTTCGGGGGGATCAGTCCGGTGTACTGGTCTGAAGGGCGAGTGCGTGCAGCTTGCCCCCCATATGCCCCTGCAACGCGTTATAGACCAACTGGTGCTGTTTCACGCGGGACAGGCCGCGAAACGCATTGCTGACAACCTTGCAGGCGTAATGGTCGCCATCCCCCGCAAGGTCGTCGATGTGGATCTGCGCATCCGGCAGCGCGCCACGGATGTAGGTTTCGATTTCCTGGGCCGTCATGGCCATCGGCTGTTCTCCTGCCTGTCCCTGGTGTTCAGCGATCCATGAGTCGCGGGAAGAATTCCTTGTTCACCGCGACGAGACGTGCCTTTGATATTGTGGAGCCATGGGGCAATGTCAAACCGTCACCGCCACTTTGGCCCAGCACGCGACACGGGACGGAGGCCTGCGCCGCCCGGTCCATGAACGCCTTGCCATCGCGGACCGCGACGATGTAGCGCGCCTGATCCTCACCGAACCAGAAGGCTTCGGGACGCATGCCCGCCTGCGGTGCCAGCAGGGTGCATCCGGCGTCGCCCGCCATGACCATTTCCGTCACGGTGACCAGCAGGCCACCATCCGCCACGTCATGACACGCAACGATGGTGCCATCGAGGATGGCCGCGCGCACGAAATCGCCATTGCGACGTTCGGCCTGCAGATCGACCGCAGGCGGTTCGCCATCCTGGCTGCCATGGATTTCACGCAGCCACAGCGACTGCCCCAGTTCGCCGCGTGTCTCGCCAATCACAATCACGTCACACCCGTCGGGCATACCCAGCCCCACGGCCTTCGTGACGTCATCAAGCACGCCAAGGCCGCCGATCGCAGGTGTCGGCAGGATGGAAACCGACTCCCCATCCGGGCCACGTGTTTCGTTGTAGAGCGAGACATTGCCGCTGACGACCGGGAAGTCGAGTGCGCGGCACGCATCGCCCATGCCCGCGATGGCATCGACGAACTGCCCCATCACCTCGGGTTTTTCGGGGGAGCCGAAGTTGAGGTTGTCCGTTACCGCCAGCGGACGCGCGCCGGTGGCGGTCAGGTTGCGCCATGCCTCCGCCACGGCCTGCGCGCCGCCGGTCCGGGCGTTCGCGCGGCAGTAGCGCGGCGTGCAGTCCGTTGTCATCGCAAGGCCAAGCGTCGTGCCCTCGACCTGTATGATGGCCGCATCGGCCGCGCCGGGGCGCCGGACGGTCTGGCCGCCCACGGTGCTGTCATACTGGTTCCACACCCATTCGCGCGAGGCGAGGTCGGGGCAGCGGATCAGCCGCAGCAGCGCCTGTTCGATCCCTACCGGGTCGGTAATCTGACCCAGCGGCACGGGCGGCAGGGCCGGTGCGGTCGGGCGGTGATAGACCGGGGCCTGGTCCGCCAGCGGCGCCAGCGGGATATCCGCCTCCGTCTGCCCCTTGTGGCGCAGGACGATGCGTCCCGTGTCCGTCAGGTGGCCGATGACGGCGAAATCCAGTTCCCACTTGTCGAAAATGGCGCGGGCCTGTTCCGTGCGGTCGGGACGGATGACGATCAGCATCCGCTCCTGGCTTTCCGACAGCATCATTTCATAGGCCGTCATGCCGCGTTCGCGCTGTGGCACCTGGTCAAGGTCGAGTTCGATCCCGACCCCGCCCTTGCCCGCCATTTCCACGGCGGAGGACGTCAGGCCAGCGGCCCCCATGTCCTGAATGGCGACGATCGCGTCGGTCGCCATCAGTTCAAGGCATGCCTCGATCAGCAGCTTTTCGACGAACGGGTCGCCCACCTGCACCGTGGGACGCTTGGCCAGCGCGTCCTCGTCAAACTCGGACGAGGACATGGTGGCCCCGTGGATCCCGTCACGCCCGGTCTTCGACCCGACATAGATGACGGGATTGCCCACGCCTGCCGCAGCCGACAGGAAGATGCGGTCCTGACGCGCGACCCCCACCGTCATCGCATTGACCAGCGGATTGCCGTCATAGGCGGGATGGAAGTTGATTTCCCCCCCGACGGTGGGAACGCCGACGCAGTTGCCATACCCGCCAACGCCACGCACGACGCCATCGACGATGCGCCGCGTCTGCGGGTTGTCGGGATCGCCAAAGCGCAGGGCATTGAGGTTCGCAACCGGGCGCGCGCCCATTGTGAAGACGTCGCGCAGGATGCCGCCAACCCCCGTTGCCGCCCCCTGGTAGGGTTCGATGAAGGAGGGATGGTTGTGGCTTTCCATCTTGAAGATGGCGGCAAGCCCCTGCCCGATATCGACGACGCCCGCGTTCTCGCCCGGTCCATGGATGACCCACGGCGCCTTCGTCGGCAGCGTCTTCAGATACGCGCGCGACGATTTGTAGGAGCAGTGTTCCGACCACATGACGGAAAAAATACCCAGTTCGGTCAGGCTCGGCGTGCGTCCCATGATGGACAGCACATTGCCGTATTCCTCTGCCGTCAGGCCGAATTCCTTCGCCAGCGCCTCGTTGACGGGCTTCTGTCCTGCTGTGCTCATCCGACCAGCGCCTCCACCAGACCTGTAAACAGCGGCTTTCCGTCTTCTCCGCCCATCAGGGGATCCACCAGATCTTCGGGGTGAGGCATCATGCCGCAGATGCGCAGGTTCTCGCTGAAGACGCCAGCGATGGCCCCCATGCTTCCGTTGGGGTTGAGCGTGTCATCCCCGGCATCAAGCCGTCCGTCCGCCGCGACATAGCGGAAGGCGACGCGGTTGGTGTCTTCAAGCATGCGGATCGTCTCGTGGTCGGCGATGTAATTGCCGTCCCCATGCGCCATGGGCGTGCGGAACACGTCATGGCGCTTCCAGTGGCGGGTGAACGGCGTGTCGTTGCGTTCAACGCGCAGGAAGCAGTCCTGCGACAGGAACCGCAGCGAGGCGTTGCGCAGCAGCGCGCCGGGCAGAAGCTGTGCTTCCGTCAGGATCTGGAAGCCATTGCACACGCCAAGGATATGCCCGCCCGCCTGCGCGAAGCGGCGGATGGCGGGCATGATCGGCGCATGGGCCGCCATCGCCCCGCACCGCAGGTAATCGCCATAGCTGAAGCCACCGGGCAGCACGACGAGGTCAAGGTCCGGCAGTTCCGTTTCGCGGTGCCAGATCATGCGGGGGGCGACGCCGGTCACGCTGCGCAGCGCGATCGCCATGTCACGTTCCCGGTTGGTGCCGGGAAAAACAACAATGCCCGCCTTCATTTGTGATCGCCGCAGGGATAGGCTTCATGAAGCGCGGTAAAGACCGCCTCCCCCGCCGGGCGGGAAAGCTGGTCGCGATGCGCCTTCATCCAGTCCACGACCTTGCCGCGCATGTCGGACAGGTTGGTCGCGGGCGCGATGCAGAACGCGGCGACATCGTGCTGGTCCTTTTCCGCGTTGCGCTCGAACAGGTGCGCAAGGGCCGCGGCATCCGCCACGCCGGAAATGTAGGAGTCACATAGCCCTGTGCCCGACGCGCGCGTGCACAGCGTGCCCAGCTGCGACGCGGGCATGCGCGACACCCGCTGCGCATGTGCATCCGAACGCGGCAGCAGGCCCACGCCAAGCGCGCAGGCCGCAAGGAAAATGCCCGTTGCCGTCTTCATTCCTCAACGACCTCCGCCGCGAAATCCTCGATCACGAGGTTGGCAAGCAGCGCGCGGGCCATTTCGTTGGCCTGCACGATGGCACGGGCCGGGTCGCTTTCGGAGAGTTCGAGGTCGATCACCCGCCCGATGCGCACGTCACCGACATTCTTGAAGTCGAGCACATGCAGCGCATGTTCCACCGCCTTGCCCTGGGGGTCGAGCACGCCGTCCTTGAGCATGACCGTCACGCGTACTTTCATTGCATTACCTCCGGTCCCTTCATGTCGGAATTCGTCGCCTCGGGCAGGATGCCAAGGCGCATGGCCACTTCCTGATAGGCTTCCTCGACCTTGCCCATATCCTGACGGAAACGGTCCTTGTCGAGCTTCTGGTTGGTCTTGGCATCCCACAGGCGGCAGTTGTCGGGCGAAATCTCGTCCGCCAGCACGATGCGCATGTTGTCGTTTTCCCACAGGCGGCCGAATTCAAGCTTGAAGTCCACCAGCGTGATCCCGATCCCCACGAACAGGCCGCACAGGAAATCGTTGATCCGCATGCTTAGCGAAACGATGTCCTCAAGGTCATGGGCGCAGGCCCAGCCAAAGGCGGTGATGTGTTCCTCGCTGACCATCGGGTCGTTGAGGCTGTCGTTCTTGTAGTAGAATTCGACGATCGGGTGCGGCAGGCGGGTGCCTTCCTTGATGCCGAGGCGCTTGCTGAGGCTGCCTGCGGCGACATTGCGGATCACGACCTCAAGCGGGATGATCTCCACCTCGCGGATCAACTGCTCGCGCATGTTCAGCCGGCGGATGAAATGGGTGGGGATCCCGATTTCATGCAGGCGCAGCATCAGGTGTTCGCTGATCCGGTTGTTCAGGACGCCCTTGCCGGTAATGACGCCCTTCTTGGCGCCATTGCCCGCACTGGCATCGTCCTTGAAATACTGAACCAGGGTTCCCGGTTCCGGACCCTCGAAAAGGATCTTCGCTTTTCCTTCATAAAGCTGGCGGCGGCGGCCCATACTCGTCCTTCACATACGGCTGTGGGAAGCATGCCGCAGGCATCCTCCCCTGCGGGTCCGCAACAGGACCCAGAATGATGCGCATGCAATAGCAGCGATTGCGCGTCGAAGATACCATAACGTTTCTATGTCGCCGCCATGCCCGCATCGGGGCGGCGGGCGTTCAGGTCCACCGGGGCATAGCCCACGCGGTCCGGCGCGCCGGCGGCAAAGAACCATGACCGCCCGCCGGGTGCGCCGGGATCGCGCGAGACGCCCAGCGCGGAGGAACTGCAGGTGCCAAAGCCCGAACGCGGCGGGATGTTGAGTTCACTGCCGGCAGGAAGCGAACGGTCGGCCAGCAGCGTGGTCCAGCTTTCCCATGCGGGCGGGATGGGGCGTGGCGCGGCGCGGAAGCGTGGCAGGTGGCGTGCGATCCGCGGCATCGACATGTCATCGGGATCCGTGGTCGCGATCATGTGCGTCCCCGCCTCCAGCGCGATGACCTGTGGCGTGCCGTAACCGGGGCCGCGGATGAAAAACGCGTCCGTGCCGTCACCCACGATCATGTTGAAGGAGCGCCATTCCCCGGCATCAAGGGTCGCGATCTGCGCGATGGCGTCGCGTGCGCACAGGTGATCCCCCACCATCAGCGGAAGTTCCCCGCGTGAACGCTTGCCCGGCGCGGGGCCAAGGCTGCCGACGCGGTTCATGATCGCCCCGATGACGCCCGCGTCATTCATGGTCAGCCACGAGCCACCGGCCACACAGTCACGTCCCCCCACGACCGTGGGATGTTCGCTCCAGTGGCGCGACGGTGGCTCCCACGGGCGGTCAAGGCGTTCATCACGGTTGGCCGCCAGCAGCAGCGGCCATGCCTCGTCCGGTTGGTGGGAGATAACGACAGTACACACGCCATTGATCCTGTATGTATGGGCCCGTGGCCGGGTCCGTTGGCTGTCCGGTCCCTATGCCTGGTGGGGGCCGGTTTCCCCGAAAACGCGATGGTAGGTGTGGTTCAGGTGACGCAGGTGCGCCTTGCTGTCCATCGCCGCGTCCAGCACCTCCGCCGGGACGCGTCCCGCGACTTCGGGATCGGCGTCGAGGTTTTCACGGAACGTCCGCCCGTCAGGCTGTCCCAGCTTGGTCCACGTTTCCATCGCGTTGCGCTGCACGATGCGATAGGCATCTTCACGCAGGATGCCCGCGCGTGCAAGCGCAAGCAGCACTTCGCCCGAATGGACGACACCGCCAAGGCTTTCGATATTTGCCTGCATGCGGTCGGGATAGACCACCAGCTTTTCCATCATCCCCGCAAGCCGCACCAGTGCGAAGTCAAGGCCGATCGTGCCATCGGGGCAGATGTTGCGCTCCACGGACGAATGGCTGATGTCGCGTTCATGCCACAGCGCCACGTTCTCCAGCGCCGGGATGACATGCGAGCGCACGAGGCGCGCAAGCCCGGTCAGGTTTTCCGACAGCACGGGGTTGCGCTTGTGCGGCATCGCGGACGACCCCTTCTGCCCCGGATGGAAGAACTCCTCCGCCTCGCGCACTTCGGAGCGCTGCAGGTGGCGGACTTCGACCGCAAGGCGCTCGATCCCGCTTGCGATCACCGCCAGCGCGCAGAAATAGGCGGCATGGCGGTCACGCGGGATCACCTGCGTGGAGACGCCCTCGGGCTTCAGGCCAAGCTTGTGCGCGACATATTCCTCCACGCGCGGGTCGATATGGGCATAGGTGCCGACCGCGCCTGAAATCGCACACACGGCAATCTCCTCCCGCGCACGGACAAGGCGTTCGCGGTTGCGGGCGAATTCCGCGTAATGTCCCGCAAGCTTCAGCCCGAACGACGTCGGTTCCGCATGGATGGCATGGCTGCGCCCGATCGTCAGCGTGTGCTTGTGCTCGAACGCCCGCGCCTTCAGTGCGGCGAGCAGCCTGTCGAGATCTTCGAGCAGCAGGTCGGTCGCCTGCACCATCTGCACCGACAGGCAGGTGTCGAGCACGTCGGACGAGGTCATGCCCAGATGGACGAAGCGGCTGTCGGGGCCGACCTTTTCCGCAAGCCATGTCAGGAACGCGATGACGTCGTGGCGGGTGACGGCCTCGATCTCGTCGATACGGTCAAGGTCGGCCTGCGTGAACGCCGCCATCGCCGCGTCGCCCTTTTCGCGGATGGTGCGCGCGGACTCTTCGGGGATGGCGCCGTACCTGGCCATGGCCTCACACGCGAGGGCCTCGATCTCGAACCAGATGCGGTACCGGTTTTCCGGGGACCAGATGGCGGCCATCACCGGCCGGGTATAACGCGGGACCATAGGGTTGGATTTCCTTAACAAAATGCGCGACAGGGGAATGTGGGACCCTTTCCTAGCCAATTCCGCGTCGCGCGTCTTCCCTTTCATGCATATTTCAAATCCGGATGCGCATGATTGCATGGCATCCGCATCCCACGGCATATACTGGGGCAGACCGACTTCATTTTTCATGTCCCTGCCGGACAGTGCAACAGGATGTCCCTGCTTCATGTCATTTGCCGTTTCCGCCTCCTCGCTTTACGCGCTTGGTCAGGTTGTCCTCATTGATCTTACGCTGGCGGGCGACAACGCGATCGTTGTCGGAATGGCGGTGCGTGGCCTCCCCGCCCCGCAGCGCAGGGTCGCGATCCTGTCGGGCGTGCTGGGTGCCGCACTGATCCGGATCTGCCTGGCGCTGGTGGCGGTGCGTCTGCTGGCCATCATCGGCCTGACGCTGGCGGGGGGGATGCTGCTGCTGTGGGTGTGCTGGCGGATGTATCGTGAAATGCGGGGGGCGGGCCACGCGGATGCCGATGCCGCCCCTGCCCCCGGTTCGCTGCGCAATGCCATCATCCGCATCATTGTGGCCGACCTGTCCATGAGCCTTGATAACGTCCTCGCGGTGGCGGGGGCCGCGGGCGAACATGTCGGCGTGCTGGTGACCGGACTGGTGGTTTCGGTGCTGATGATGGCCATCGCGGCCTCGCTGATCGCCCGACTGCTGGAGCGGTTCCGCTGGATTTCATGGATCGGGCTGCTGGTGGTGCTGGCGGTGGCCATTGAACTGATCGTCAAGGGCGGAGGTGAAGTGTGGACCCATCTTTCGTGACAGGCGGCCATGGATGGCGGGATGTGCGCCGCAGGATGGGGCGTGGTGGCCGTGTGGCGTCCATGGTGGCCGCATTGTGGATGTCATGCCCGGCCTGTAACGTTCATGCGGAAGTTCCCGCCATTCCCCCTTCCTCCGCATGGCCCACGCAGCGTCAGGCGGATACCGGCAATGCCGATGACAGTCCGGTTGCCGCCCGCCTGACGGTCTATCTGCGCCTGCTGTCCCCCGCCGGGGGAAGCGCCGATGAATATGCCAACTTCCTGACCGAAAGCGCCACATGGCCGAAGCGTGCCGTCATGCTCGCCAAGTTCGAGCATGCCCTGGCGCAGGAACAGGATCCCGCCACACTCGCGCGGTTGTGCGCGCGCTGGCAGTTGAGCGGCGCGCAGGCGCTGGCGCACTGTGCCACCGCCGCCACGCCACCACCTTCGCAGATAACGCAGTGGGCGCGCGCGGGATGGGTTTCCGGGGCCGATCAGCCTGCCGATGCGCACCTGATGCAGCAGCAGTTTGGCGCGGCCTTCACCGCGCAGGACAACTGGCAGCGTTTTGACCGGCAGGAGCGTAATGGCCGCCTTGCCGCGGCCGATGCCCAGATCGCATATCTCGACCCGCAGCAGCAGGCCCTTGCCCGTGCGCGGCTTGCCTTGCGTCGCAATGACGCAGGTGCGCAGGATCTGCTGGCGGCGGTTGCCGACGGCCAGCGCGATGACACCATGCTGGTCCTAGACCAGTTGCGCTGGCTGGATCATGCGCAACGCCTTGATGAGGCCATTGCCCTGTGGAAGCGCAGGGGTTTCGCCATAGAGCGGCAGCAGGACAGGACGGGCGCCGCCATGTTCTGGCATGCGCGTGACACGCTGGCGCGTGACCTGCTGATGCAGGGGCGCAACCGCGATGCGCTGCTGATTGCCGATGACCAGTCGGGCCTGCCGGAGGTTGCGTCCTATGACGCGCAGTTCCTCAGTGGCTGGATCCTGCTGCAGCGCCTGAAGCAGCCGGCAAAGGCGCTGGCGCGCTTTGAGCCGTTGACCCGCGCCACCGCACTGATCACCCGCAGTCGCGGACTGTACTGGAGCGGGCGTGCACAGGCGGCGCGTGGCAACCGTGCGGCGGCGCGTACCGCGTGGGAAGAGGCCGCGCAGTTTGCCAATACCTTTTACGGGCAGATGTCGATTGCCTGCCTGCGCAATGATGGGGTCAACGGGCTGCTGACCCCCGGACAGGCCGGGCAGTCCGTGCGCGAATACCTGATGCGGTTGCGCACGCCCGAACCCACGGTGGAGGAATCCGTGCGTTTCGATACGTCGGACCTTGCGCGCGCGGCCCAGATCCTGGTGTCATGGAACGATTTCCATCATGCCCGCGATTTTGTCATCAAACTGGATGAAGAAGCGACGCGGCCGGTGGAACATGTGCTTGCCGCCCGGCTTGCCACCCGTCTGGCGATGCCAGATGTCGCGGTGCTGATCGCGCGTCGCGCGGGGCGTGACGGGCTTGCGCTGGTGGATGATGGATGGCCCCGCCCCTTCGTGCCCTCGGAACATGACCTGCCGCAGGGGCTGGAACTGGCGGTCATGCGACAGGAAAGCAGCTTTGATCCCACCATCGTCAGCGGCGCGCATGCCGTCGGCCTGATGCAGTTGCTTCCGGCCACCGGACAGGAACTGGCCCGTCGTACGCACCAGCCCTATACCACCGTGACTGCGGCCATGCTGACCAATCCGCAGGTGAACATGACGCTGGGGGCAGCCTACCTCCAGCAGCTTATGGAGCGGTTCGGCGGCAGTGTCCCCTATCTGCTTGCCGCCTATAACAGCGGGCCGCACCGGGTCGATACATGGCTGGCCTCGCTTGGCGATCCGGCGCGCGATCATGCATCGGGCGAGGTCATACTGGACTGGGTGGAAAGCATCCCGTTCGAGGAGACGCGCAATTACGTGGAACGGGTGCTGGAAAACATGGTGATCTACCAGGCGCGCGCGGCCGGGACGGCAACAGGGACGGAGGCCGCACGATAATGCGTTCCTTCGCACGCATGATCGCCAGTTTTGGTGGCAGTGGCTTTGCCCCCCGCGCACCGGGGACGGTTGGATCGCTGGCCGCGCTGGTGGTGGGGGTTCCGCTGCTGCAGCATGTGGCATGGATGGGAATGGCCATCGCGGTGTGCTGCGTCATCGGATACTGGGCGACGGCCATGGTTTCGGATGGGGAAGACCATGGCTGGATCGTCATTGACGAGGTCGCGGGCATGTGGCTGTCGATGTGGCCGCTCGCCCCGCTGCATGTCTATGCCCTGCGTGGTGCGGATTTCCTGTGGCTGGCACTGGCGTTTGCCCTGTTCCGGCTGTTCGATATCACGAAGCCCGGACCGGTGGGCTGGTTTGACAGGCGACATGATGCCGTGGGTATCATGGGCGATGATATCGTGGCGGGCATGGGTGCCGGGCTGATTGTCATGGCCCTGCATGCCATCGCCTGACCCCGGTGCGGGACATGCAGCCGCAAAAACAGGATGAAAGCATATGGAACCGTCATTATCCGCCCGGATGACGCAGGGCGCGCTTGTGCTGCTGGAGGAACTGGCCCGGCAGGGGCGCCGGATCGTCGTGGCCGAAAGCTGCACTGGCGGCCTGCTGGCCGGATCCCTGACACAGCCGCCCGGTGCGTCCGAATTCGTGGCGGGCGGGTTTGTGACCTATTCCAATGCGATGAAGGTGCGGCTGCTGGATGTGCCGTCTGTCCTGCTTGACCTGCGTGGCGCGGTCAGCAGCGAGGTCGCCGCAGCCATGGCGGAAGGTGCCGTGGCCGTCGCCCCCGATGCTGATATCGCGGTATCGATTACGGGAATCGCAGGTCCCGGTGGGGGAAGCGCCGAAAAGCCGGTGGGTCTGGTGTGGTTCGCCGTGGCGGTGAAGCAGCAGTTGACGCGGACGGTCTCGGTCGTGTTTTCCGGGGACCGGGATTCGATCCGGACGCAGGCCGTGATCCATGCCCAGACACTGGTGATCGAAGCGTTGCAGGCCGGCTGAAACAAAAACGCGATCAGGTGGGATGACCTGATCGCGTCCGTGATGGTTAAAGCCCGATAGAATGAATGTTATTGGTCAATCCGATAGCTTCATGCCTTAATAGAATGCGACCGTATCGGTGGTTTCCGGCACACGGATCGGCGGGGACGTCGTTCCGGTGCCTGCGGCCTGAACCGGCTGCGGTTTGCCATTCGCGACCGGACCCTTCGCCGCAGGTGCCGGGGTCGCAGGTGCTTGGGCGTTCAGGCTGGCCCGCGCTTTTTGCAGGCTGAGGGCATTGAGATCCGCCGTTTCGGCGTTGCTGCCCGGTGCGGGCGCGTGGCTGTCCGATGTCTGGTGACGTGCATGCGTCGCAGCCAGTGACGCATGCGCCGTTCCTGCCCCCGCCAGTCCAGCCAGCAGGAAGATCAGGAGAGAGGAATGTTTCATTAGACCATTTTCCGGGAAGTAGGCATGCCCGCTATTATGCGTTTCCCATCTTGGCGGGCATGGTCGAGGGATTGGCGGGCGGTACTATCGTGGGTGGACCATAGATGTCACGGGCCCGCCGGATAAAGGCCGACACCATCAGGCGAACGGCCTCGTTGAATACAACGCCGATTGCCGCCTGCAGCAGGCGGGAGCGGAATTCGAAATCGACGAAGAAATCGATCAGGCATCCCCGTTCATCAGGGGTAAAGGTCCAGACATTGTTCAGGTAGCGGAACGGACCTTTTTCATAGGTGACACGGATGGTCCGTGGCTGATCGAGGGTCACGCGACTGGTGAAGGTTTCACGGAACGGACCAAAACCGATCGACAGGTCCGCCACCAGCAGCGTGGCGGTGCGGCTTCTGACCCTGGCGGCCACGCACCAGGGCAGGAACTGCGGATACTTTCCGACATCGGCGACCAGATCGAAAAGCTGATCCGGAGAATAGGCGATCAACCGACGTTCGGCATGGGTGGGCATCACTTCGTCTCCATCGCGCCGTTCTGGGTTTCCAGACGCTTTTGTCGTGCGGCACGCAATTCCGCAAAATCAGAGTCCGCATGATACGACGACCGTGTCAGTGGCGACGAACTGACCTGAAGGAATCCCTTGACCCGGGCCATGGCGGCGTAGTCGGCGAACTCCTCCGGCGTGACAAAACGTGCCACCGCAGCATGCTTGACCGTAGGTTGGAGATATTGCCCCAGGGTGATGAAATCAACGTCCGCTATACGCAGGTCATCCATGACCTGAAGTATTTCGGGCTTCTCCTCCCCCAGTCCCAGCATCAGTCCCGACTTGGTGAAGATCGACGGATCGAGGCGCTTGACGTCATCAAGCAGCCGCATCGACTGGTAATAGCGCGCACCGGGCCGGATGGAGGGATACAGGCGCGGCACGGTTTCAAGGTTGTGGTTGAACACATCGGGCCGTGCCCTGACCACGATTTCCAGCGACCCGGGCTTGCGCAGGAAATCGGGGGTCAGGATCTCGATGGTCGTGGTGGGGGCCGCCTCGCGTATCGCGGTGATGACACGGGCAAAATGATGCGCCCCGCCGTCCGGCAGGTCATCACGGTCCACGGACGTGATGACGACATGACGCAGGCCCAGCTTTGCCACCGCTTCGGCCACGCGCTGCGGTTCATCGGCATCCAGCGCGTGCGGCAGTCCGGTCGTGACATTGCAGAACGCGCAGGCACGGGTGCAGATTTCGCCCATGATCATCATGGTCGCGTGGCGTTGCGACCAGCATTCGCCGATATTGGGACAGGCCGCTTCCTCGCACACCGTCACCAGTTTCTGGTCACGCATCAGCTTGCGCGTTTCGTGATAGACGGGGTTGTTGGGCGCGCGGACACGGATCCAGTCCGGTTTCCTGGCAATGGGGTTGTCAGGCCGGTGTGCTTTTTCCGGGTGCCGCGCCGCAGGCGACCCTTCCTTGCGATGATCGATCAGGACACGTACGGACATAAGCGGTAAAACC
The DNA here is from genome assembly GCF_013155425.1 of Gluconacetobacter entanii. NCBI lineage: Bacteria > Pseudomonadati > Pseudomonadota > Alphaproteobacteria > Acetobacterales > Acetobacteraceae > Gluconacetobacter > Gluconacetobacter entanii. The sequence continues at coordinate 32,084 of NZ_JABJWD010000056.1, forward strand.
CCGAAAAACAGGCAGATATCCACAAGTGGAACGCGCCGTTCCATGCGTCAAGCATTCTTGCGTGCCGGAACCTGATGGGCAATCACAAGGTCGGGAAAGGCACGCGGTGCAGCATACCTCCCCCGTTCATGGTGCATGAAAGCGGCCGCTGCAAAGTTCAGAAATGCAGCGCCCCGTCATAGGCGGCCAGCACGGCCTCATGCATGGTTTCGGAAATGGTGGGATGCGGGAACACCGTTTCCTTCAGCTCTTCATCCGTCAGTTCCGATGTCCGGGCGATGACATAGCCCTGGATCATCTCCGTCACCTCGGCCCCGATCATGTGCGCGCCGAGCAGTTCGCCCGTCTGCGCGTCAAAGATGGTCTTGACCAGCCCTTCCGGCTCTCCCATCGCGATGGCCTTGCCATTGCCGATGAAGGGAAAGCGCCCGACCCGGATCTTGTAGCCCGCCTCCTTCGCCCGTGCCTCCGTCATGCCGACCGAGGCCACCTGCGGACGGCAGTAGGTGCATCCGGGGATGTTCAGCGGATCCATCGGATGGACCTTCCGCCCGGCGATCATCTCCGCGCACATCACGCCTTCATGGCTTGCCTTGTGGGCAAGCCACGGCGGCCCGGCAATGTCCCCGATGGCATAGACCCCCTTCTCCGCCGTGCGGCAGTAGGGATCGACCTTGATATGAGTGCGCTCGACCTCGATCGCGGTGCCTTCCAGCCCGATATTCTCGACATTGCCGACGATACCGACGGCCGAAATGATGCGATCGACCGTAATCTCCTGCGTCTTGCCGCCTGCCTCGACCTTCAGGGTCACGGTATCGGGACCCTTGGAGACGGACACGATCTTCGCCCCCGTCAGGATCTTCATGCCCTGCTTTTCGAATGCCTTGCGTGCAAGGCCGCTGATTTCCTCATCCTCTACCGGCAGGATGCGTTCGGCAACCTCAACAATGGTCACTTCGGAGCCCATGTTGCGATAGAACGAGGCGAACTCGATCCCGATCGCCCCGGACCCGATCACCACCAGGCGCTTGGGCAGTTCCGTCGGCACCATGGCCTCGCGATAGGACCAGACCAGTTTCTGGTCCGGCTCCAGCCCCGGCAGCACGCGCGCCCGCGCGCCTGTCGCGATGATGACATGCGGGGCCAGCAGCGTCGCCGCGTCTCCCCCGCCTGTCGGGGTGACCGAAACCCGGCGTCTGTCGCCCTCGCTCCCGTCAAGACGGCCGAAGCCGTTGATGACGGTTACCTTGTTCTTCTTCAGCAGGTGTCCGACACCCGCCGAAAGCTGTGCCGAGACCGCGCGGGAGCGTTTGACCACTTTCTCAAGATCAAAGCGCACATTGTCCGCCGCGAACCCGAATTCCCCAAGGTTATGCAGCAGGTGGTTGATTTCCGACGCCCGCAGCAGCGCCTTGGTCGGGATACAGCCCCAGTTGAGGCAGATGCCGCCAAGCTGCGCGGCTTCCACCACCGCGACCTTCAGGCCAAGCTGCCCCGCGCGGATCGCGCTGACATATCCGCCGGGACCACCACCGATGATGATGACGTCAAATTGGGAAGAGTTCATGCCAGCGTCCTCAGACCACAAGACTTAGTGGGTTTTCCACCACGGAGCGGAAGACCGAGACCCATTGCGCGGCAAGCGCGCCATCCACGACGCGATGATCCACCGACAGTGTCACGGTCATGACGGTGGCCACGCGGATTTCCCCGTCCTTTACCACCGGGCGGGCTTCTCCCGCCGCAATGGCGAGGATGGCGGCCTGCGGCGGGTTGATGATGGCGGAGAACGCCTTCACCCCCATCATCCCCATGTTGGAGATGGAGAACGTGCCGCCCTGGAATTCATGGGGCTTGAGCTTCCCCTCACGCGCGCGCCGGATCAGGCCGCGCGTCTCCGTGCTGATCTGGCAAAGGCTTTTCAGGTCGGCCTGCCGGACGATGGGCGTGATCAGCCCGTCAGGGATGGAAACCGCCATCGAGATGTCGATATTGTCGTAATGGACGGTCACGTCGCCCGCATGGGAGACATTGACATCGGGCACCCGGCGCAACGTGATGGCCGCTGCCTTGATGAGCATGTCGTTGACCGAGATCTTGTAGGCCCCTGCCCCGTCCGCAGGCGATGCCGCGTTCAGTTGGGAACGCAGGGCCAGAAGCGCGTCGAGTTCGACATCCATCTCCACATAGAAATGCGGAATGGTCGATTTCGCTTCGGTCAGGCGACGGGCGATCACCTTGCGCATCGTCGAATTGGCGACGGTGTGATGGGGGGTATCGGCCGCGATCGCAACGCCCTGCATTGCGGGCGGCTGTGCTGGCGCTGCGGGCTGTGGCGGTGCGGCAGGTTGTGCCGCGGCCTGTTCGACATCGCGACGGACGATCCGCCCGTTCGGACCACTGCCCTTGAGCGTGGACAGGTCGATCCCTTTCTGGCCGGCGATGCGGCGTGCCAGCGGAGAGGCGAAAATACGCTTCCCCTTCGCCGGTCCGGCTGCCGCAGGCGTCGCAGGGGCAGCCGATCCGGATGTGCCGGTCACAGGCGAAGCCGATGCCGTGGGGGCCGGCGTGGGCGCCGGGGCCGCTGCCGCTGGTGCAGGTGCGCCGGGCGCATCGGGCACGGCCTCGCCTTCGGCGACGAGGATGGCGATCGGCGTGTTGACCTTGATGGCCTCGGCCCCCTCATCCACCAGGATGCGGCCAAGCACGCCCTCGTCCACGGCCTCGACTTCCATCGTGGCCTTGTCCGTCTCGATCTCGGCGACGACGTCGCCCGCGCTGACCGCCTCGCCTTCCTTCTTCAGCCAGCGCAGCAGCTTGCCTTCCGTCATGGTGGGAGACAGGGCCGGCATCAGGATATTCGTGGACATCGCGTTGCTCCCTCAGACAATCTGCCGGACGGCGTTGAGGATCCACTCGACATTGGGCAATGCCAGCTTTTCAAGGTTGGCGGCAAACGGCATCGGCACGTCGGCACCGGCCACGCGCACCGGCGGGGCGTCAAGGTAGTCGAACGCATGTTCGATCACCTGCATGGCAATCTCCGCACCGATCCCGGCGAAGGGCCAGCCTTCCTCGACACAGACAAGGCGGCTGGTCTTCCTGACGCTGTTGACGACAGTTTCGGTGTCAAGGGGACGGATCGTGCGCAGGTTGATCACCTCCGCGCTGATGCCCTGTTCCGCAAGCTTTGCCGCCGCCTCAAGTGCGACACCCACCATGATGGAGAATGTCACGATGGTGACGTCGCTGCCCTCGCGTTCGACCTTTGCCCTGCCGATGGGCAGGATGAAATCCTCATCCACGGGACAGGGGAATTTCTGTCCGTACAGGATCTCGTTTTCAAGGAAGATGACCGGGTTGGGATCGCGGATCGCGGCACGCAGCAGGCCCTTTGCATCGGCGGCGGACCACGGGGCCACGACCTTCAGGCCGGGGACATGGCCATACCAGCTTGCATAGCACTGCGAATGCTGTGCCCCCACCCGCGCCGCCGCACCGTTGGGACCACGGAAGACGATGGGGCACGACATCTGCCCGCCCGACATGTAGCGCGTCTTGGCGGCGGAATTGATGATCTGGTCAATGGCCTGCATGGCGAAATTCATGGTCATGAATTCCACGATCGGCTTCAGCCCCGTAAGGGCCGCGCCAATCGCCATGCCGGTGAAACCCTGCTCGGTGATCGGGGTGTCGATGACCCGCTTTTCACCGAATTCATCCAGCAGCCCCTGCGAGACCTTGTACGCACCCTGATACTGTGCGACCTCTTCACCAATCAGGAACACATCCTCATCACGGCGCAGTTCCGCCGCCATGGCATCGCGCAGGGCTTCGCGCACCGTAATCTCGCTCGTCTCGCCCCAGTCCTTTTCGATGCCGACCTGCGCTACTGGCGCGGGCCGCGTGGGGGGTACTGTGGCGGGAGTTGTCGCCACGGGGGCGGCACCTGTGCTCGGCGCGGGTTCGGCAGGCGTCGCATCGGCGGCGGAACTGTCCTCCCCGGGGGCAAGGAGGATGGCGATGGGCGTGTTGACGGCGATGTTTTCCGTCCCTTCGGGCACCAGCACCCGACCGATGGTTCCCTCTTCCACGGCCTCGACTTCCATCGTGGCCTTGTCGGTCTCGATCTCGGCAATCACGTCGCCGGGGGCCACGTCTTCCCCGGTATTCTTCAGCCAGCGGGCCAGCTTCCCTTCCGTCATCGTGGGGGACAGGGCGGGCATCAATATCTGTATGGGCATCTGTGTTCAGCTTTCGACAAGCACATCGGTCCACAGTTCGGACGGATCTGGTTCGGGGCTGGTCTGGGCGAAGTCACTGGCATCGGTCACGATGGCCTTGACCTTGGTGTCGATGGCTTTCAGTTCGTCTTCCGTGGTGCCCATGGCCAGAAGTTCCTTGCGCGCACGTTCGATCGGATCGTGGTTCCTGCGCATTTCCTCCACTTCGGAACGCTGGCGGTATTTGGCCGGGTCGGACATCGAATGACCGCGATAACGGTAGGTATCGACCTCCAGCAGCACCGGCCCCCTGCCCGCGCGGCAGTGGGCGACGGCATCGCGCGCCGCATTGCGCACGGCCTCCACATCCATGCCATCGACATGGAAGCCGGGAATGCCCCACGGTTCGCCATTGCGCCACAGTTCGCGCGAGGCGGAGGCGCGCTCCACGCTGGTGCCCATTCCGTAATGGTTGTTTTCAAGGACGAAGATGCACGGCAGTTTATGCAGGGCGGCAAGGTTGAAGCTCTCGTAAACCTGCCCCTGGTTGGACGCGCCCTCGCCATAATAGGTGACCGAGACCTCGTCCGTGCCGCGGTACTTGTTGGCGAAGGCAAGGCCGATGCCCAGCGAGACCTGCGCGCCGACGATGCCGTGGCCGCCATAGAAGTTCTTCTCGCGGGAGAACATGTGCATCGATCCCCCCTTGCCATGGGAATACCCGCCTTCACGCCCGGTCAGTTCCGCCATGACCCCGCGCGGCGTCATGCCCGCGGCCAGCATCTGCCCATGGTCACGGTAGGAGGTGATGATCTTGTCCCCGTCCTTGAGTTCCATCTGGATGCCGACCACCACGGCTTCCTGCCCGATATACAGGTGGCAGAAACCGCCGATCAGGCCCATGCCGTAAAGCTGTCCCGCCCGCTCCTCGAAACGGCGGATCAGGACCATCTGGTAATAGGCTTCCTGCAGTTCGGCCTGGGTCATGGCCTGGCTGTTGCGGCCGCCTGCGACATCGGAAACTTGTTTCTCACTCATTGAGTGTCCTTGCCTTCTTACATGACGTACAGACCGGGCCAGACCAGAGGATCGCGCGGCAGCACCGGCTGATGCAGTCTCTGGTTATCTGGAGGGCGGTGCCGTCCTTTCATAAAGCCCTGATGCGCCGCCGGATTTATGATGCAGGCAAATTTGACCGATCTCCATGTCGCGATCGACGGCCTTGCACATGTCATACAGTGTCAGTCCGGCCACGCAGACAGCCGTCAGGGCCTCCATTTCCACACCTGTCGGACCCGTGGTGCGGACGCGGGCAGTAATCTCGATGCCGGTGTCATCGGCCACGGGGGCAAGGTCCACCTTGACCGAGGACAGTGCAAGCGGATGGCAGAGCGGAATGAGGTCCGACGTCTTCTTTGCCGCCATGATGCCAGCGATCCGCGCAGTGGCCAGCACGTCCCCCTTTGGCGCGGTGCCGGACAGGATCATGTCGAGTGTCGTGCGACGCATGGTGATGCGGCCCTTCGCCACGGCTTCGCGCAGGGTCGTCGCCTTGCCTGATACATCCACCATCGTGGCATTGCCCGCCGCGTCGAGGTGCGAAAGGGTTGCCCCCGTCATGCCGGGGCGGTGCCCAGCAGCGTGCGGACCGCGTTTTCGAGGTCATCCGCGCGCAGCAGGCTTTCCCCCACAAGGAAGCCGCTTGCGCCCACGGCATTCAGCTTCACGATGTCCTCATGCGTGCGGATGCCGCTTTCGGAGACGATGATCCTGTCGGGCGGGACCATCGGCGCGAGTTCGATCGTCGTGTTCAGGTCGGTCTTGAGCGTCTTGAGATTGCGGTTGTTGATGCCGATCAGGGAAGTATCGAGCGCGAGCGCACGGTTCAGTTCCTGCTCGTCATGCACCTCCACCAGCACATCCATGTCCAGTCCCCGCGCGATGTCGAGGAGTTCCGCGGCCTCCGCATCCGTCAGGATCGCCATGATCAGCAGGATGCAGTCCGCGCCGATCAGGCGGCTTTCATGCACCTGCCACGGGTCAAGGATGAAGTCCTTGCGCAGGATCGGCAGCTTGCACGCCTCCCGCACGCGGGTCAGGTCTTCGGCGCTGCCGTGGAAGCACGACCCTTCGGTCAGCACGGAGATGCACGCGGCACCCGCCTGCTCGTACTGCTGCGCGATCAGGGTTGGCTGGTAATCCGCACGCAGGATGCCGGCGGAGGGAGAGGCCTTCTTTATTTCCGCGATCAGCCCGATCTGGTGATCGGCCGTGCGCTGCTTGAGCGCCTGTCCGAAGCCGCGCGGCGGGGTTGCCACCTCACGCGCCCGCGCGGTGATTTCCTTGAGCGGCGTGACGGTCGCACGCTGCGCCACATCCACCCGGGTGCGGGCGCAGATACGGTCGAGCACATCGGGCAAATCATCGGCATCCAGGTCCGGGACAGAATCGGTCTGTTGCGGCATCATTGGCGTGTCGTTCATTTTTTACCCTGTTACTCTATTCTGGCCTGTCCGCCCGGCATTCACGAACGGCTTGCAGCACGGCATGCGCCGCGCCATTGTCAAGAACGCTGGCGGCCAAGGCAACGTTCGTACGCAGGGCGACAATATCCAGCCTGTCGCCCTGAATGATATTTCCCCGCCCCGCCACATGCAGCGCAACGGCCGCATTCAGCAGCACCGTGTCGCGATAGGCGCCATGTGCGCCGCACAGCAGGTCGTTCAGCGCCCGGGCATTGTGCCGGGGCGTGCCCCCGGCGATGGCCTCGATCGGCGCGGGCGGCAGTCCCGCGTCCCCGGCCGTCACGACCCAGTCGCGGATGACCCCGCCATCAAGCGCGCAGATGCGGTTTTCCCCCGCCAGGGTCAGTTCATCGACCCAGCGCCTGTCGCCGCACGCGCCACTGACGCTCCAGACACAGTGCGATCCCTCATCCCGCAGGGTCTCGACCATCGGGCGCTGCCAGCGCGGGTCGAACACGCCCACCAGTTGACGGCGCACATGGCCCGGATTGCACAGCGGACCGACAAGGTTGAAGATGGTCCGGAACCCGAGTTCACGCCGGACCTGTCCCACATGGCGCAGGGCGGGATGGTGGTTCGGCGCGGCAAGGAACGCAACCCGGCAGGCATGGACCTGTGCGCGGATGTCGTCATGCCCGTCCGGCAGGCCAACCCCGAGTTCAAGCAGTACGTCCGTCGCCCCCGAGCGTGAGGACAGTGCCCGGTTGCCATGCTTGATGACCGGTACCTCGAGCGCTGCCAGCACAAAGGCCACGGCAGTGGAGACGTTGAAGGTGCCAAGCCCGTCGCCCCCGGTGCCGCAGACGTCGATGGCCCCGTCCGGCAGGTCCTTCACGCCGATCATGCGTGCGCGTATCGCGCTGACGGCGGCGCGCAGTTCACCCGCCGTCTCGCCCTTCATGTGAAGGGCGGTAAGGAACGCGGCGAGACGGATGTCGGAGACCTGCCCGTCCATGACCTGCGCGAAAATCCCTTCCGCCACCGGAAGCGGAAGGTCATGGCCAAGCAGCAGGTCCTTCATCACGGAGCGGAAATCGGCGACCACAGGGGCGGACGGGCCGGATGACTGTGTCATGGCCGCTCAGGCGGCCCGGGATTTGGACGGTACGCTGCCGGTGCGCGCGATGGACAGGAAGTTGGCCAGGATATCGTGGCCGTGTTCCGAGGCGATGCTTTCGGGATGGAACTGCACCCCGAAGATCGGCAGGTCACGATGCCGCAGTCCCATGATGACCCCGTCGGCCGTCCATGCCGTGGGCACCAGCGTATCGGGCAGCGTGTCGGGATCGACGGTCAGGCTGTGGTAACGGGTGGCGCGGAACGGGTCCGGCAGGCCGGTGAAGATGTCCGTCCCGTCATGCATGACGGGCGAGACCTTGCCATGCATCGGGATGGGGGCGCGCACGACCTTGCCGCCAAAGACCTGGCCAATCGACTGGTGGCCGAGGCAGACGCCAAACATGGGGATTTCCCCTGCCGCGCGCGCGATCAGGTCGCAGCAGATTCCGGCTTCGTTCGGGGATCGGGGGCCGGGTGAAAACACGATCGCCTCGGGCTTGAGGCGCATCGCCTCATCGACGCTCAGCGCATCGTTGCGGCGGACGTCACAGCGTTCCCCCAGATCCCCCAGATAGTGGACAAGGTTGAAGGTGAAGCTGTCATAATTGTCGATCAACAGGATCATGACGATATCATGACCTTCCGGCGTGGCAGGGTCAAATCCCTGTTGGGGGGATCGGTAAAATAAATGTGTATATTCCCGTACAACATTTATTCACCCGCCCGGTCTGGCTGTTCGCGACTGGCGAAGCGGACGGCCTCCTCCGCCGCGCGGAACAGGGCACGGGCTTTCTGGCGGGTTTCCTCGTATTCGGCCTCGGGGACGCTGTCGGCGACGACACCGCACCCGGCCTGCACATACATCCTGCCGTTCTTGACGACCGCCATGCGCAGCCCGATGCAGGTATCCATCTGTCCTTCGGGACCGAAATAGCCGATGCACCCGGCATAGGTCGCCCGCCGTGTGGGTTCGACCTCGTCGATGATTTCCATGGCCCGGATCTTGGGCGCGCCGGTGAGCGTGCCCGCAGGAAACCCCGCCATCAGCGCATCAAGCGCTTCAAGCTCCGGCCGGATGGTTCCTTCCACATTGGAGGAGATGTGCATCACATGGCTGAACCGTTCGATGACGAACTGTTCCGTCACCCTGACGGAGCCAAGTTCGCACGCCTTGCCCACGTCGTTGCGGCCAAGGTCGATCAGCATGAGATGTTCGGCACGTTCCTTGGGGTCCGCCAGGAGATCCTGCTCCAGCGCCATGTCTTCGGCGGCGGTGCGCCCACGCGGGCGTGTCCCGGCAAGAGGGCGCACCGTCATCGTGCCATCGCGCAGCCTTACCAGTATCTCCGGTGAGGAGCCGACAAGGCTGAACCCGTCAAGGTCGAGGTAAAACAGGAACGGCGCGGGATTGATCCGGCGCAGCGCGCGGTACAGCGCGAATGGCGGCAGCGTGAATTCCGCCTCGAACCGCTGGCTGGGCACGACCTGGAACGCATCGCCCGCAGCGATGTAGTCCTGGATGCGACGCACCACCGCGCAGAATTCTTCCCGCGTGAACGGCGACGTGGGTACCGGCGGGGCAATGGTCCCCGTCTCCGGTTGCGGCGTGGGCAAAGGCGTGGCCAGCGCCGCGCCGGCCTGTCGCAGGAGATCCTGCCCCCTGTCCCATACCGCCTCGGCCGGGATATCGGCGTCGGGGCGCAATGGCACCGCCAGCAGCAGTTCGTCGCGCACCGTGTCGAAAATGGCGAACAGGCCGGGGCGGATCATGATCCCCTCGGGCAGGTCGAGGTCATCGGGCGGAATATCTGGCAGGTATTCCATCTGCCGGATCATGTCATAGCCGAGATAGCCGAACACCCCACCCGTCATCGGGGGAAGATGGTCCGGAAGTTCGATGCGGCTGGCGTGCAGTACGTCACGCAGGGAGTCCAGTGGCGGACGCTCATCAGGGCGGAATTCATGCCGGGCGGCGGACGGGTCCGTACACAGGCTGGCGCGGCCGTCATGGCAGCGCCAGATCAGGTCCGGCAGCAGGCCGATGACCGAATAGCGCCCGCGCGAGACCCCGCCCTCCACGCTTTCAAACAGAAAGGCGTTGCGTCCACCCGTGCCGCCGCCATGACGCTTCGCCAGTGGTGACAGGTGCAGGAAGGCTGCGACCGGTGTCAGCAGGTCCGCAGGTTCCACCCGCCATGCGACCGTCGCCTTCCCGGCGCGCAGCAGGGCCAACGCCGCTTCCCGGTCGGAAGCAGGCATTGCCCGGAACGAAGGGATGAACTGCGAAGGGTCTGTACTCACTGTCCTGCCTCTGGATTGCCCTTGCCGGAAACGGCGGACATGACGGCGTTGATGGCGCTCGGGTTGGGTTTGGGTTTCACGATCGCCTGCAGCGCCTGAGCATAGCTCATCTCCACATCATCGGCCACGGCCTGCGACAGGGTGGTGCGGATGCGATCGAACAGCATGCGCTGCGCCGCCGGGTCGGGGGAGGAAACATCCGTCAGCGTCGCGACATAGAAGGCCCCGTCCGCCTCCACCATCAGGCTCTGCCCCACATGGTCAAGACGGAAGGCGATTTCCGCGACATCATGCGGAACCTCGTTCACGTCATGCGCGCGGGAGAAAGGTGCGCTGTGCACCAGGTCGGGCACGGCGGGCTGGATATGGGCAAGGCCACCACCATCCTGCGCCTGCGTGTAAAGCGTGGTCGCCGCCTGATCGGCGGCATGGCGGCGGGCATCGTCCATCCATGCGTCCCGCACCTTCTGCGCCGCGTCCTCATACGACAGCGGGCGGGCGGGCGTTTCCCCATCGACGGAGACGGCGTACCACGTCCCTTCCGGCGCCTGCAGCAGTTCGGGGCTGCTGCCCCTGGGCTGGGAGAAGACGCGTGCGACGATCGCCTGGCGCACGGCGTTGCTGCCGGGAATTGGGGCGGGGTTGCCTTCCTGCGTCATGCCATGGGCATCAACGTTGCCCGCAACCGCCACGGCGCCAAGTTCGGAGGGAATGGAATCCAGCCCACCGCCAGCGATGGCGTCCTGCAGTTTCTGCACCCGCTCACCGATCTGCGCCTGAACCCTCTCGGCCAGGGCCTGCGCCTGCAGGGCGGGACGTGCGGAGTCAAAGTCGGAAATATGGGCCGGGGTCACATGGATGACACGGAAGATGGCCCAGCCACCATCCGTATGGACGGGCGGCGACACGGTATCGGACGGGGCCGTGAAGATCTGCCGTGCGAGGTCCTGCGACGGGATGGAGGAGATGCGGATGTCATCCATCTCCACGCTTGCGCTGTCCTTGCCCGCGCTTTTCTGCATCGCGTCCCAGTTCGCCCCGCCCTGCCACATCGCCAGCAGTTCGCGGGCGCGCGCCTCGGACGGGGCGGTGATGACCTGTACGGAGCGTGTCTCGGGCGTGTTGAAGCGCTGGGCCTGCTGTTCATACATGTGGTGCAGGTCCGCGTCGGGAATGGTCATGGAATGCGCCACGGTCTCGGGCGAAAGGACCACGATTCGCGCGTGCCGGTAGGCCGGGGCCTCGAACAGCCAAGGGTGGTTGGCATAGAAGCGGCGGGCCTGCGCATCCGTGGGGGCCCCGGGCGTCTGCGCGGCAAAGGGCACGCGCACGATGTCCACCCTGCGGGTCTGGGCCTCCAGGTCGAAGATGCGGCGCGTCAGGATGGCGGGCGCGCCCGCGCCATTGCGAATCGGCTCCATCAGCGCCTTCGACGCCTGCTCGGCACGGACGAGTTCAATCAGCCGTGCCTCGGTCATGCCGCTGCTGCGCAGCCGGGTGTTGAACAGGGCGCGGTCGAACTTCCCGTTCTTGTCCTGGAAGGCCGGGATGGCGAAGATTTCGGCGCGGACCGCGCTGTCGGGGACCAGCAGGCCGTGCTGGCGGGCGGCGAGCGCCACCTCGTCCTGCAGGATCAGGCGCTGGAGGACCTGCTGCGCGATCTGTTCGCGCGTGGCGGCGGGGATCTGCGACGGATCGTCAAGGTGCATCTGCTGCGCGATCTGGGGCATTTCCGTGCGCAGCGCCTGTTCATAGGCCGGCACGAGGATCGGGTCAGGCCCGACGCGCGCCACCACATCGGCGCGTTCGGTGCCGATGTTCATCAGGACATCCCCCACGCCCCACCCGACGAACGTCAGGAAAAACAGCCCCACGACAACCCTGCCGACCCAGGAATCGACAAAAACACGGCACAAGAATGATAACATGCAGACACCAGACCCAGACGAAAATCGGCAAGTAGACGCGGCATGACCCATGCGCGCATGGCATGGATGGGCCACTTTTTCAGCAGCGGCACCATACGGCCCCCCCGCGCGTTTGACCAGTCGGGCGTTTGCGCGCAACGCCGTCCCCCACGTCCCTGCCCCACCGTGCGGACGGGTTGCCACCCGGCAGGCGGCATGGTGTAGGTTGGAGCGAGCATCCGCGCCGCCCGGCCATCATCAGGCACGGGCCGGCCCACGGTATGAAAAAAGTCCAGCAAGTGCAGTAACCGGAAAAACAACAATGAAGCAGATCATCGTCGGCAACTGGAAGATGAACGGCATGACCGCGGACGCCGCCAAGGCGGTCGACGACATGGGCGCGGCCATGGGACAGGATGTTTCTGGCGCGCAGGTGGTCATCTGCCCGCCCTTCACGCAGTTGGCGCTGCTGGGGCCGAAACTGCGCGAACACGGGATCGCGCTGGGGGCGCAGGACTGCCATCAGGATCCCTGTGGCGCGCATACCGGCGACATCGCGGCCAGCATGCTGCGTGACCTTGGTGTTGAATACGTGATCCTCGGCCATTCCGAACGTCGCCGCGACCATAACGAACTTGATGAAACCGTGCGTGAAAAGGCGGTCGCGGCCGCGGCGGCGGGCCTGACGCCCATCGTGTGCGTGGGCGAGAATGCCGACCAGCGTTCCACCGGGGATTCGCAGGAAACCGTCGGATGGCAGATCCAGGGATCCCTGCCGCAGGGATTTTCCGGTATCGTGGCGTATGAACCCGTCTGGGCGATCGGGTCGGGCACGGCCGCGTCACAGCAGGATATCGCCGACATGACGCAGTTCATCCGCGAGGAACTGGTCCGGCAGTTTGGCGATGCTGGTAAAACCATAAAAATCCTTTATGGTGGGTCGGTCAACGGACGTAACGCCGCCGATATCCTGCCCATCGCCAATGTTGGCGGCGCGCTGGTCGGCAATGCCAGCCTGGCGGCGGAGACGTTCATGCCGATCGTCCGTGCGGCGGTCGATATCTGATTTCATCGGCCCCGTCCGCAGGGGATAGCTGGGAACAAGTATGATCACGGTCCTTCTTTTGTTGCATCTGTTTGTCACGGTGGCACTGATCGGGACGATCCTGATCCAGCGCAGCGAGGGCGGTGGCCTCGGGATCGGAAGTTCGCAGGGAATGGGGTCATTCATGTCGGGCCGGGGCACGGCAACGCTGCTGACGCGTTCGACCGCCATCCTCGGCACGATCTTCATGGTGCTGTCGCTGACGCTCGCGATCATGAACCGCGGTGCGTCGTCGGGTGTCGGGCATGACATCCTGGCGCAGCCTCCCGCCCCGTCATCCCCGGCCGCACCCACGGGCACGCCCGCGACCAAATGACGTATGTGACCGGCCCGGCGGACTGCGTGCAGGATGCCGGGCCGGAGATTTTTCTGCCCATGCGTGAATGACCCCGTCAATTGGGTCTTTCATGCCGGGCGCAAGCAGTGTAGGAAGGCCCTCCATGACGCGGTTTGTATTCATCACCGGCGGCGTGGTGTCCTCCCTTGGCAAAGGTATCGCTTCGGCTGCCCTTGCCGCCCTCCTCCAGGCTCGTGGCTATCGGGTCCGGTTGCGCAAGCTCGATCCCTACCTGAATGTCGATCCGGGGACGATGAGTCCCTATCAGCACGGCGAGGTCTTCGTGACCGACGACGGTGCGGAGACGGATCTCGACCTTGGGCATTACGAGCGTTTTACAGGCGTACCCGCGACCAAGGCAGACAATGCCACGACGGGCCAGATCTATTCCGATGTGATTGCACGGGAACGGCGTGGCGAATATCTCGGCGCGACGGTGCAGGTCATTCCCCACATCACCAACGCAATCAAGGAAATGATCGTCGCGGGGACCGAGGACGTCGATTTCGTCCTTGTGGAGATTGGCGGCACGGTTGGCGATATCGAAAGCCTGCCCTTCCTTGAATCCATCCGTCAGCTACGCAATGACCTTGCGCCCGAGCAGACGATGTTCATTCACCTGACGCTGCTGCCATGGATCGCGGCGGCCGGTGAACTCAAGACCAAGCCCACGCAGCATTCGGTCAAGGAACTCCAGAATGTCGGCATCCAGCCGCAGATGCTGGTCTGCCGTTCCGACCGGGAGATCCCGACCAACGAGCGGCGCAAGATCGCCAGTTTCTGCAACGTCCGGCCCGAGGCGGTCATCGCCGCGCGCGATGTCGATACGATTTACGCCTGCCCCATTTCCTATCACGCCGAAGGCATGGATACCGAGGTGCTGCGCCATTTCGGCCTGCCCGCGGACCAGGAACCCGACCTGTCGCGGTGGGAACATATCGTCGATGCGATCCGCCATCCCGAACGGGAGGTGACGATTACGGTCGTGGGCAAGTACACCGCCCTGCTCGACAGCTACAAGTCCCTGATCGAGGCGCTGCACCATGGTGGCATCGCCCATCGCGCCAAGGTGCGCCTGAATTGGGTCGAGGCCGAGGATTTTGAAAAGTCCGACGCCAGCCTGCAGGCGCTTGCACGGTCCGACGCCATCCTCGTCCCCGGCGGTTTCGGGGAGCGTGGCTCGGAAGGCAAGATCCGCGCGGTGCAGTTCGCCCGTGAAAACAACATCCCCTTCCTTGGCATCTGTTTCGGCATGCAGATGGCGGTGATCGAGTGCGCACGCAATCTGGCGGGCCTGCCCAAGGCGTCGTCCACCGAATTCGGCCCGACGGAGGAACCCCTTGTCGGCCTGATGACGGAATGGGCGCGTGGCAACGAACTGCTGCGCCGGCGTGAGGGTGGTGAACTTGGCGGGACGATGCGGCTTGGCTCCTACCCGGCCCGGCTTGCGGAAGGTTCGCATGTGGCGAAAATCTATGGCCGGACCGACATCCGTGAACGCCATCGTCACCGTTACGAGGTGAACGTCCATTACCGCGAGCAACTGGAAAAGACGGGCCTGCGTTTTTCCGGCATGTCGCCCGACGGCATCCTGCCGGAGATCGTGGAATATCCCGACCATCCGTGGTTCGTTGCGGTGCAGTACCACCCGGAACTGCTGTCGAAGCCGTTTGACCCGCATCCGCTGTTTTCCGGACTGGTTGGTGCTGCGTTGGAGCGGAGCGCACGCCAGTGAACGCACCGGTGTCAATCCGGGTCGGGGATCTGGTGATCGGCAATGACCGGCCGTTTACCCTGATCGCCGGTCCCTGCCAGATCGAATCGGAATCCCATGCCATGGAGACCGCCGATTCGCTGCAGGCCATCGCGCGTCGTCTGGGAATCGGGCTGATCTACAAAAGCTCCTTCGACAAGGCGAATCGCACCAGCCTGAACAGTGCGCGCGGAATCGGGGCGGGTCGCGGGCTGGAAATCCTTGCCCGCGTGCGGGAGCGTTTCGACATTCCCGTACTGACCGATGTCCACCTGCCGGAGCAGTGCGCCCCAGCGGCCGAGGCGGTGGATGTGCTGCAGATCCCCGCCTTCCTGTGCCGCCAGACCGACCTTCTGCTTGCGGCGGGTCAGACGGGTGCCGCGATCAACGTGAAGAAGGGGCAGTTCCTTGCCCCGTGGGACATGGCCAACGTGGCGGCGAAGATCGCCTCGACCGGTAATGAGCGCATCATGCTGTGCGAACGCGGGACGTCATTTGGCTACAACACGCTGGTCAATGACATGCGTGCCCTGCCGATCATGGCGCAGACCGGGTTTCCGGTGGTCTATGACGCGACCCATTCCGTGCAGCAGCCTGGCGGTCTGGGAAGTTCGTCGGGAGGGCAGCGGCAGTTTGCCCCGGTGCTGAGCCGTGCGGCCCTTGCGATCGGGGTGGCCGCCGTGTTCATCGAAACCCACGAAGATCCGGACAACGCGCCGAGCGATGGTCCCAACATGATTCCTCTGTCACAGATGGAAGGCCTGCTGTCCGGTCTGCAGCGTTATGACCGCCTGACCAAGGAGACGGCCTGAATTCCGGATGCCGCCTTTTCTTAAAAAAGGCGGTGTTCGTCTGAAGCAAAAAGCCTCACCAAAAAGCTTCTATGACTTACGGGCTGTGCCATGGGTGGTTGGCGTCATGCGCTATATTTCCATGACAGGGCCATGACCGTGACCGCAAGCAGGCAGACCTCCACCACCGTCACGACAATCCATTGCAGGGTCATGTAGCCGCGCGGCATTGCCCCCCTGCGCCATGCCATGCGTTCCACCACCACCACGCCGGCAAACCCGGCCATCAGCATCAGTACCGCCGCGAGTTCATGGAACATGGCCGCACACAGCGACAGCCAGCCGATACCGGCAGGCACGCCGCCCAGCAGCAGGCGGTAAGTGCTGATTTTCCCCGTCTCCTGTCCCGGCGTGATGATGGCGGGCGTCTCCAGCGCCAGTCCCCAGTGGACGGCCCCCATGAAGGACAGCATCACCGCCCCGTATCCCACCGTGACCTCCAGCATGCGTGGCGTCACGGCCGGCGAGAGGAAGATGATCGCACAGGTGCACCCCACGATCGGGAGCAGGCTGGCGATACCCATGATAATGGCCAGAAGGGGAAGGCGTTTCACGACAATGGGCACTCCTTGCTAGTTTTCATCTTATCGCACTGAGACATGTGACACGTCATATGTTTCTGGTATCGTCACCTGCATCGGGTATCGGGAGCATGTCCGGTTTTCGATACCTCAATAAACTCTGGAAAAAGAGGAAACGGATATCATGAGCGCCATTATCGACATCATCGCCCGCGAAATTCTCGACAGCCGTGGCAACCCGACCGTGGAAGTGGACGTGGAACTGGCATCCGGGGCCAAGGGGCGCGCGGCAGTTCCCTCCGGCGCGTCCACCGGCGCGCATGAGGCCGTGGAACTGCGTGATGGCGACAAGTCGCGTTATGGCGGCAAGGGCGTTCTGAAGGCCGTCGGCAATGTCGAAAACGAAATTCTTGGCGCCCTGCAGGGTGTCGAGTCCAGCGATCAGGTCGCCATTGACGAGGCGATGATCGACCTTGACGGGACGCCGAACAAATCCCGCCTCGGCGCGAACGCCATCCTTGGCGTTTCGCTGGCGGTGGCGAAGGCCACGGCGGAAGAACTGCAGGTGCCTTTCTATCGCTATGTGGGGGGCGTTTACGCGCGTACGCTGCCCGTGCCGATGATGAACATCATCAATGGCGGCCAGCACGCGGACAATCCCATCGACATCCAGGAATTCATGATCCAGCCAGTGGGTGCGCCCACGGTGACCGATGCGATCCGCATGGGCTCGGAAATCTTTGCACAGCTTAAAAAGAGCCTGTCCGGCGCAGGCTACAACACCAATGTCGGGGATGAGGGCGGGTTCGCCCCGGCCCTGAAATCCGCGGATGAGGCGCTTGGCTTCATCAGTCGCGCGGTGGAGGCTGCGGGCTATCGCCCCGGTGATGACGTGACGTTCGCGCTCGATTGTGCCGCGACCGAGTTCTATCACGATGGTCGCTATGAACTGAAAGGCGAAGGCAAGTCGCTCGATGCGGGGGGAATGATCGCCTACCTTGCCGATCTTGCCGCGCGTTATCCCATCGTCTCGATCGAGGACGGACTGGCCGAGGATGACTGGGAAGGCTGGGCCGAACTGACCGCGAACCTCGGGGGAAAGCTGCAACTGGTGGGGGACGACCTGTTCGTGACCAACCCGGACCGCCTGCGTCGCGGGATCAAGGCTGGCGTCGCCAATTCCCTGCTCGTCAAGGTCAACCAGATCGGCACGCTGAGCGAAACGCTCGAGGCCGTGCAGATGGCGCAGCATGCGGGCTATACCGCCGTCATGAGCCACCGTTCGGGCGAGACGGAGGATTCCACCATCGCCGATCTGGCGGTTGCGACGAACTGCGGGCAGATCAAGACGGGCTCCCTCTCCCGCTCCGACCGGACGGCGAAATACAACCAGTTGATCCGAATCGAAAACGAACTGGCAACCGCGGCGCGCTATGCTGGCCGCACGATCCTCAGGGCGGGCTGAAGCCGCGTGGATCCCGGTGGCGTCCGTGCGATGCGGATGCCATCACTGACGCACAAAGACGGATACCGGATAACAGATGCGGATTGGCAAGATCATCAGGCGGGTTGTCGGCAGCGCCCTGCCCCCTGCCCTTTTCATCGGGCTGACGGCCTATTTCGGCTGGAACGTGATGCGTGGCGAACATGGCCTGCACAGCTATGCCGCGCAGTTGCGCCTGCTTGATGAAGCCAACAGCGCGCAGAAGGACGCCTATGCAGAGCAGCAGGTCTGGCTGCGCCGGGTGCGGGGGCTGAAGGAAAACACCCTCGATCGTGACCTGATGGACGAACGCGCCCGTTCGATGGAGAACCTTGCGCGGCAGGACGAGATCGTCGTTCCCTACGGGCCACATGACCGGTTGTACTGACGCCATCCGGGCCAGTCGCGGATACGGATACGAAAAAACCCCGGCCCAACTGAATGGACCGGGGTTTTTTCATACCGACACAGGGTCGGAAGGTTACTTGATTTTCGCTTCACGGAACGTCACGTGCTTGCGCGCGACGGGGTCATACTTGCGCATTTCCATCTTGCCGGTCTGGGCACGGGCGTTCTTTTTCGTGACGTAGAAATAGCCGGTATCCGCCGTGGAAACGAGCTTGATCTGAATGGTGTTGGTCTTTGCCATGATATCCTCAGCACTGCTCCGCCGCTGCTGGAACACTTGGGTGCAGCAGTGGTTCAAGTTTGGCGGAAAATGCGCATACAAGAGGCTGAGGTCAAGCTTTTAGTCTTGATATTCGCCTTCAAAATCCTCTTAACCGGCAAAAAAGGAGTCCGGCCTGCCATGTTGAGCGTTTCAGAAGCCCGCGAACGTATCCTCCAGGGGCTTCGCGCCACCGCGCCGGAGATCGTCTCCCTCTCCTGCGCTTCGGGCCGTGTGAGCGCATCGCCGGTGTTCGCGCGGCTTGATAACCCGCCTGCCGATATTTCCGCCATGGATGGATATGCCGTGCGCGCGGCGGACCTGTCGGGCGAAGGCGTGCAACTGCGCCTGATTGGTGAAAGCCCCGCCGGGCATCCCTTTGGCGGCACGGTGGGGGCTGGGGAATGTGTGCGGATCTATACCGGCAGTATCGTGCCCGCCGGGGCGGATGCGATCGTGCTGCAGGAAAATGCATCACGCCACGATGACATCATGACCACGACGCAGGTTGCGCAGGCCGGCCTGTATGTGCGCAGGCGGGGACAGGATTTCGCCCATGGGCGGGAAATCATCCCGTCGGGCCGGCGGCTTGATGCCCGCGCCATCGGCCTTGCCGCCGCGGCCAACCATCCATGGCTCAGCGTTTATCGCCGTCCGCGTGTCGCCATTGTCGCGACGGGGGATGAACTTGTCCTGCCGGGTGAACCGATGGGGCCGGGCATGATCGCCAATTCCAATACCCTGATGCTCGAGGCACTGATCCGCGCCGCAGGGGCGGAACCCGTGATGATGCCGGTTGCGCGTGACCGCATGGAGGACCTCATCGCGCTGTCACGCATGGTTGAGGGCATGGACATGCTGGTCACGATCGGGGGCGCCAGCGTGGGGCGTTACGACCTTGTGCAGGAGGCCCTGAAGCGGATCGGCGTGGAGATGGATTTCTGGAAGATCGCCATGCGTCCGGGCAAACCGCTGATGCATGGTCGCCTGGGGGCGATGCCGGTGATCGGACTGCCCGGCAATCCGGTTGCTGCGTTTGTCTGTGGAACGCTGTTTGTGGCCCCTGCGTTGCGGCGTCTGATGGGACAGGATGCGGTCGGCCCCGAAATCGGGATGGCGATCCTTGGCGCGGATGTGGAGGCCAACGACCAGCGCGAAAGTTACCTGCGCGCACGCCTGCGTCATGATGCGGCGGGCCGGTTGATCGCCCTGCCCTTCCCGCAGCAGGATTCCGCGATGCTGCAGGTCCTGTGTGACAGTCAGGCGCTGGTCATACGCGACGCAAAGGCTGCGCCCGCACGAAAGGGAGATGCCTGCAGGATCATCCGCCTTGATATTCCCTGAGACAGGGAGTTGACCTGGGAGCGGGAACTAACATAGAACGAAGGATAAGTTTTCTGGTTTTGTTCCTTGGTGGCGGGAGATATCCTTCATGCTGACGCGTAAACAACATGAACTCCTGCTCTATATCGACCGGCACCTGAAGCAGACAGGATTCTCCCCTTCCTTTGACGAGATGAAGGATGCGTTGGGCCTGCGTTCGAAATCCGGCATCCACCGCCTGATTTCCGCGCTGGAGGAACGCGGGTTCGTGCGGCGCAAGCATCACCGCGCCCGTGCGCTGGAGGTTGTGCAGATCCCGCAGATCGAGGCGGCGGACACCGCCATGCGTGGCGCCGATGCGTTTTCCCCCACGGTCATCAAGGGGGACTTCACCCCCATCCTTCCCGCCGTGCAGGTTGCGGCCACGGTCGATGCGGTCCGCGTGCCGTTTCTGGGCCGTATTGCCGCAGGTCACCCGATCGAGGCGATCAGCGATACGACGAACCTGATTGATGTCCCGGCGGGCCTTGTCGGGGCCGGAACCTATTACGCCCTGGAAGTCTGCGGCGATTCGATGATCGAGGCCGGGATCCTTGATGGGGATACCGTGATCGTGCGGCAGGACCGCAATCCCGAAAACGGGGAAATTGTCGTCGCCCTGATCGAAGGGCACGAGGTGACCCTCAAGCGCCTGCGCCGCAAGGGCAGCACCATTGCGCTGGAACCGGCCAACGCACGGTACGAAACGCGCATCATCCCCGCCGACAAGGTCGCCATACAGGGCAGCCTTGCCGGCCTGATACGGCGTTACTGAGGAACCGGATCAGGCGGTGGGATGCCGCAGCGTCTCCCATCGCGGAACGCGGTGGGCCAGTTGGGCGATGGCCGGGGCATTGACGTCTTCCAGCATCGGAAACTCCGCCAGGATCCGGACCTTGCCATGCCGTTCAATTGCGCTGCGGGCGCAGGCGTTCTCCGGCCCGTTCAGGATGACGCCCATGACCGGGATATTGCGCTGCCGCAGCATGGCGAGGCTGAGCAGTGTGTGGTTGATCGTGCCCAGCGTACTGCGCGCCACCACCACCACCGGCAGGGCAAGGCGTTCCATCAGGTCGAGCATCAGGAAATCGGGACTGATCGGGACCATGACGCCCCCGGCCCCTTCCACGATCATGGGGCGGCCGGATGGATCATGCGGCATGACGATCCGGTCGGGATCGATGACCTCCCCTTCGCAGGCCGCCGCATCCTCGGGTGAAAGTGATGCGGCATAGACCCCGGCGGGCGGGTGCAGGCGCGCGGGAGGAAGTCCCGCCAGCGTCGCGACACTGCTGGTATCGGCGGGTTCGTCCGCGATGCCGCTTTGCAGGGGTTTCCAGTATGAGGCATCCCAGGCCCGCGCCAGTACGGCGGATACCAGTGTCTTGCCCACCCCGGTATCGGTTCCGGTCACGAAAACGCCGGAATGTGGGGTGCGCCGGAAGATCCCGAAGGCGATATTGTAATTCACGCTGAACGTGGCGTCGCTGTCGGCCCGCTTCAGGACACGACGCAGACCCTCTGCGCGTGCATCATGTGTGGGGACGGGCACATCCGCCCCGATGGCGCGCAGTTCACGCACGAAGGTAAGTGCCGATTGCGGAACCTCGACGATGGTTTCGCGTGTCCATGTCCCCCTTCCCGTCTGGGGCCAGTCCTGCTCCAGCGTCGCGAGGTCGGGATAGGCCGCCATCGGGCAGGGCAGGTCCAGCGCTGCGTAATGGCCCCGCCATTGCGCAAAGCTGCCTTCGCATAATGTGGAGAGCGCCAGCACGCCCGCGGGGGAAAGCAGCGCGGCAAGCCGTCCGATGGTGTCACGTCGTGCGACGAACCACTGTGCGGCCATGCTGGAGCAGATCAGGTCGAACGGCCCCGTCAGGTCAGGCTGCTCCGCATCCATAAGGTGATAGGTAATGTGCGGGTCGTCGCGGAATCTGGCCCGTGTCTGATCCAGCATCCCCGGCGCGATATCCGTGGCCACGATCCGCGCCGTGGGATACAGCAGGCGCAGATGCCCCGTCAGGAAACCGGTTCCGCATCCGACCTCAAGGATGCGTTTCGGTCCCGGAGGCGGACAGGCCCGTTCGATCCGCTGCGCCAGGTGGCCTGCGGCAATACGCTGGACGCGTGCTGCGGCATCATAGCCTGAGGCCGCGTCAAACCTGCGGGCGATACGGTGCTTATGCGAGGGGGTCACGGCGTTATACGTTCCATCATGCGGTCAATCACGTTCAGGCAGGCGTCGGGATGGGTCAGCGGCAGCAGGTGCCCCCCTGTCTGCCAGTCAATGGTGGTTCCGGGCGGGAAAGAAGCCTGCGTAAGCGCGGGCGGGGCAATGGCGTCCCCGGTCCCCGCGACACAGTATATGGGGCAGTCCGTGGATCGTGCGAGTGGTCGTGCATCCAGCCTCAGCAGCATCTGCAATCCCTCATGCAGCCGTTCCGGCTGTGGCGCGCCGGGAGCAGGCATGTCGGTTCCCGCCTGATGGCGGAAGTCGCGCACCGTGGCGTCGGGTGCGCTTTCAAGCCTGCGCATCATCCGTGTCAGGAGGCGCGCAGGGACGCCCTGCGGGAAATCTTCTGACGCGGCGAAGCGTGCAAAGCCATTGAGCAGCACCATCCCCCTGCACTGTTCCGGCATTTCGGACAACAGCCACAACGCGCCAAGCGAATGTCCGACCGCCATGAAGGGCCGCTCGGGCAACGCCATGTGGGGACTGGCTGAAAAATAGCCGAAATCGAGCGTCAGGCATTCCCGCTGTGACGCCGCCCTGCGGATCGGGGCCCATATTTCTGGCCCGAATCCCCACCCATGCACAAAGAGGAGTGGCATGTCAGTCATGGACATGTCGTACCTCCCCCGCAGCCTGCCTGATGGCGGCGAGCAGTCTGTCAATCATGGCGTCATCATGCGCAGCACTCAGCGCAAGGCGAATGCGGCTGCCGTTTGGCGGGACCGAAGGCGGCCGTATGGGAATGCCCAGCACGCCCTCGCGCGCCAGTATGGCGGCGAACGCCATCGTCCGCTGCGTCTCCCCGATTTCGATCGGGATGATCTGGGTCGCAGAGGCGCCGGTGGACAGGCCGAGCGCCCGGATCGCCTGCCGCACGGTCCGGGCCATCGTATGCAGGCGCAGGCGCTGCGCATCCATCGACGGGACAAGATCCAGCGCGGCGTCGATCGCCCCGAGGTTCGCTGGCGGCAGCGCCGTGGTATAGACAAAGCCGGAGCAGCAGTTGGACAGCCATTCGCACATCGCACGGGATCCCGCCACATAGGCTCCGAAGCTGCCCAGCGCCTTGCTGAACGTGCCCATCACCAGATCGACGCCCTGCGTCATGGCCGACAGGCCCCGCCCCTGTGGCCCCAGCACGCCGGTCGCGTGGGCTTCGTCCAGATAGAGGAAGGCGTCATATTCCCTGCCCAGCGCATGCAGCGCCTGGATGTCCACACAGTCCCCGTCCATGCTGAAGACGCTTTCGGTGACGATGAAGCGCATGCCCGGCCTGTCGCGGTGCTTTTCCAGAAGCGACGCCAGATGCGCAAGGTCGTTATGGCGGAAACGGATCTGGCGTATCCCCGCCGCCTGACAGCCATGATGCAGGCTGGCATGGTTCAGGCGGTCGGTAAAAACCAGCGGCGCGTTGCCGGTCCGGGCCGTGGCCATGCGGCACAATGCCGGCAGGACGGAGGCATTCGCCTGCCATCCCGATGCGAACAGCAGCGCTGCCTCGGTATGCTTGAATGCCGCCAGCTTCGCCTCGACCGCGCGATGGGCCGGGGTGGTGCCGGTAACCAGGCGTGACGCGCCACTGCCACTGCCCCATCGCCGCCCCCATTCGCAGGCGCGGTCAATGAGGTCGGGATGGTGCGCAAGGCCCAGATAGTCGTTGGAGGAGAAATCCACCAGCACCTGCCCGTCACGCACGATCGTCACGGCGTCGCGATGGGTGATCGTCGCCGGTCTGCGGCGTATCCCCTCATGTTCCAGCGCATCAAGCGCCGTCTGGAAAAAATCATCAAAACGCGCCATGAAGCGTCCTCTCCCGCCGATGGCTGTCGCATCGGCCAAACATGCCTGTCCCAATATCACGGAGAACCCGCATGCGTGGACCCCAATGGCTGGATGACGGCATGCCGCACATCTGGCTGCCCTATACACAGATGCAGACAGTCCTGCCTCCCCTGCCTGCGGTCCGCACGTCGGGCTGTGACATCCATCTGGCGGACGGGCGGGTGCTGGTCGATGGCATCGCGTCGTGGTGGACGGCCTGCCACGGATATAACCACCCCCATATCCGCGAGGCCGTCAGCGCGCAGTTGGGGCGCATGCCGCATGTCATGTTCGGCGGCCTTGTGCATGAACCCGCGCTTACACTTGCCACGCGGCTGGCGGCGATTCTTCCGGGGGATCTGGAGCGGGTGTTCTTCACCGATTCCGGGTCTGTCGCGGTGGAGGTCGCCATCAAGATCGCCATCCAGTACTGGATCAACCGCGGCGTTTCGGGACGCAACCGCCTGCTGGCGTTCAGGGGCGGATATCATGGTGACACGCTGGCCACGATGGCGGTGTGCGATCCCGAAGAAGGGATGCATGCGCTGTTCAGCGGCGTCCTGCCCCAGCATTACATCGTGGACCTGCCGCGCGATGAGGCCAGTTTCAGGGCGCTTGAGACGCTCCTGTCCGAATCGGGGGATGAAATCGCGGCGATTCTGGTCGAACCCCTGATCCAGGGCGCGGGCGGGATGCTGTTTCACGGGCCGGACGTGCTGCGCCGGTTGCGGACATTGGCAGACAGGTATGGGGTCCTGCTGATTTTCGATGAAATCTTTACCGGATTCGGGCGCACCGGGACCATGTTCGCGTGCGAGCAGGCGGATGTGGTGCCCGATATCATGACCCTGTCAAAGGCGCTGACGGCCGGGACCATGGCGCTGGCCGCGACGGTGACGCGATCGCATGTGTTCGAAGCCTTCCTGTCGGACAATCCGCTGCATGCGCTGATGCATGGGCCGACATTCATGGCCAATCCCCTCGCCTGCGCCTGCGCCAATGCGTCGCTGGACCTGTTCGCAACAGAACCCCGCCTGCAGCAGGTCGCGCGGATCAGCGCGCAGATGACCGAGGAGCTTGAGGCATGCCGGGGACTGCCAAACGTCCGTGACGTGCGTGTGATGGGGGCCGTGGGTGTTGTGGAACTCGACGCGATCGCGGACATGAACCGCCTGAAGGCGGCGCTGATCGCGCTGGGTGTCTGGGTGCGTCCGTTCCGCACCATCATCTACCTGACCCCCGCCTTTACCGTGCGTCCCGAGGAACTGTCGTGCCTGACCTCGGCCATTGCGCAGGTGATACGCGACGGCGCTGCCGGCTGAGGCATCCATGATCGAAGGGGGCCTGCCGGCGGGACGGAGGGGCAATTCCGTCCCCGCATGGGGAATGCAGGACGGAGCCCGGACCTGTGGACATGGCAGCATACGTTGCCCGATCTGCACTAGGTCATGCCTGCCGGATCTGGTATGGATACGCCATGACGTTTTTTCAACATCGTTCCTGGCGTGTGACAAACCATGACAGCAAGCGACAGATTGTGCTGAAAATCCTGTCTGATGGAAAAGCCCGCTCGGTCAAGGAAATAGGCGATATGTTCCCTGAAATGGGCACATATCACGCACGTCTGGCGCTTCAGGCGCTCAGGAACCAGGGGCTGGTCAGCGTTGATGACGACCCGACATCGGGACGTCGGCGCAAGGTCTGGAAACTGGTGACGCCCGACACGTCCGGGCGTGAGACATCACAGTAATACGTCCGGGCATTTCCCCATGTGCGCATGTTGCCGTCACATGGGGAGGGTTCATTATTTACGAATTGGTTGACGCGAGCTCTTCCGTGTTCGCGGCAGGTGCGGCATTGCCGCCATTGTTGTTGCCGCTGTTGCTGCTGCGTGAGCGGGAACGGCTCTTTTCGGCGGGCTTGGGGTCCGGCTTGACGGTTTCCGCGACGGATTCGTTGTTTTCTTCCTCGTCGCTTTCGCTATCGGAATCCGCCGTGTTCTGCTGTGCCGGTGTGTTCGGCTGACGCTGCTGGCGGGAGGCCTGGCGTTCCTGACGTTCCTGCTGGCTCTGCTGCGCGGCCTGCGTCATGGCATTGAGGATGCGGAAATAATGTTCCGCGTGCTGGAAATAGGCTTCCGCCATTACACGGTCGCCAGACCCGCTGGCATCGCGGCCAAGCTGGAGATATTTCTCAAAAAGCTGCTGGGCGGTCCCCCGCACGCGAAGATCGGGACCGTTGCTGTCAAAGACATGATTGCGGTTCAGGGGTATCTGCCCGTTATTATGGCGTGACCCACCGCCATTGCTGCCGCCCGAACGATGGTGACGGCCTCGCATGCGTTTTATGTTCATAAGCTGCGCAGCACTTTCATGTTAACGGTCACCCGCAGGGCACCTGACCGTAGGGACGCCTTCATGCCCCTGCCTGTTATAAATAATGAATGCCCGACATCATTGTCGAACCTCGATCCCGCGGTCCACGTCAGGGGACAACAGGACAGATCGCGATCTGCCACCGGATTATATACAATCGGGATCGTTCGCTTTCCGGGCAACTGCGAAACGTCATGCGTTTCCAGTTCCGTTATGCGCCCTCAATATAGCCTGCAAATCATTGGCCGCCAAATTATTTTTTCATGGCTCCCCTGCCTGCCGCACAACCAGCGCGCGCGCGATTCCGCCAAGGTCACGGCGGATATCGACCACCTCCATCCCTTCTTCGCGGCCAAGGGCGGCCACGTCGCGATCCTGCCCGATCCCCAGTTCCACGATGCCAAGGCCATGCGGGCGTAACAGGTGCGCCAGCGCGCGCATCACGATGCGGTAGCAGTCGAGGCCGTCATCCCCCCCGTCAAGGGCGCGGTGCGGTTCATGGTCGCGGACATCGGGCATCAGGCCCTGCAGGTCCATATGCGGGATATAGGGCGGATTGCTGAATACAACGTCGAACCGTCCCGCGATGGCCTGCGCCCAGTCCCCGCAGATGATGTCACATCGTCCCGACAGGCCCACATGCCGCGCATTGCGCGACGCCAGAAGTGCTGCGTCGGGGGACAGATCGACCCCCAGTCCCCATGCCTGTGGATATTCCTTCAGGGCCGCCAGCAGCAGGCAGCCCGTCCCCGTCCCGAGGTCAAGGATCGTGCGGACATCCCCCCGGTCGGGACGCAGGTCCAGCAGCGCTTCGATCAGCGTTTCGGTATCGGCGCGCGGGATCAGCGTGGCGGGGGAAACCTCCAGCGTCATGGACCAGAACCCTGCCCTGCCGGTCAGGTACGACAGTGGCTCATGCATCGCCCGTCGTGCAAGCAGCGCATGGAACTGCTCCAGCAGGGCGGTTTCGATCCGGTCACGCAGCAGCAGGCCACCAAGGTCTGTTCCCAGCACATGCGCCAGCAGGAGACGCGCTTCGCGGCGGGGCGTTTCGATGCCGGCCTGTGACAGGTGACGGGTCGCCTGTTGCACGACCATGCGCAAATCATGGGTGCCGGGCGGATCATCCTCTTTCATTGGACCATGTTTCCATCATACCCTGTCGCCATGAAATCCGTTGCTCACCTTCTCTGTCGCGGCCTTGTCCCGGCGGCGTTCTGTCTTGTGGCCATGACGTCCACGGCTTTTGCCAGCACGTTCGATGTTACGGATGGCTGTGCCTCGGACGAAATTTCCGAGGTCTCGCGCCTGTATATCGACGAACGGCTGGTGGCGACATTCCAGCTTGACCCCCGCCATGCCGAACGCACCGTCACTATTGAAACACCCGTCGGCCGGCTCAATCATAGCTATGCCCTGTGCGGGGAGATCACGATCCGCCTCCCCACGGGCAAAGCCGAAACGCATGAAGTCAGTGGCGAAGGTGTCCTCCATGCTCCCGATGGGCATCATCTGGTGGCGCTGGGCGCGAAGAATTTTACCGAATTCTATCTTGATGACCCCGATGATCCCGATGTGGTGGAACATCACCCCGGCCGCAGTTCGCTGTGCGCCGCACCGACGTCGTAACCTTTCGGCTCCGGCTTCTCAATCCTCGTCCATCGCCAGCAGGGCTGCCTGTTCCTCCTGCGTCAGGGCATCGACGAACTCATCAAGTTCACCGCCCATGACCTTGTCGATCTTGTAAAGCGTCAGGCCGATGCGATGGTCGGTGACGCGCCCCTGCGGGAAATTGTAGGTACGGATGCGTTCCGACCGGTCACCCGTGCCAACCTGTGACCGGCGGTCGGCCGCACGGGTTTCGTGGGCGGCGGCGCGGTTGCGTTCATACAGGCGCGCACGCAGGATCTTCATCGCCTTTGCACGGTTCTTGTGCTGGCTCTTTTCTTCCTGCATCGCCACGACAATGCCGCTGGGCATATGCGTGATGCGCACGGCGCTTTCCGTCTTGTTGACGTGCTGTCCGCCCGCGCCGGAGGCGCGATAGACATCAATGCGCAGGTCGCTGTCATTGATCTCCACATCCACTTCTTCCGCTTCCGGCAGGACGGCGACCGTGACGGTGGAGGTATGGATGCGGCCCTGGCTTTCGGTGGCGGGAACACGCTGGACGCGGTGCACGCCCGATTCATATTTCAGGCGCGCGAACACGCCCCGGCCGGTAATGTTGGCGATCCCTTCGCGCAGGCCGCCAAGTTCGGATTCATCATATTCGAGGATCTCGAACCGCCATCCCCGCTGGTCCGCATATCGCTGGTACGCCCCGAACAGTTGCCCGGCGAACAGCGCCGCCTCGTCCCCGCCCGCTGCCGGACGGATTTCAAGGATGGCGCTGCGTTCATCCGCCTCGTCACGCGGCAGCATGGCGATGCGGATGTCATGTTCCAGCGCGGGGATGCGCTGGCGCAGTTCCGTAAGTTCACTTTCGGCAAGGCCGCGCATTTCCGGATCGTCAAGCAGGCCCTGCGTTTCCTCCACCGCCTTTTCGGCGGCGCGCAGGGCATTGACCTTGGCAACGATGGGATCGAGTTCGGCAAATTCGCGCGATGCCTGGCTGAAGGCCGCGCCAGACAGTCCTTCGGCCAGTTGCGCCTGCAATTCCTCGCTGCGGGCTACGATCCGGTCAAGTCGTTCGTCAAACCGCGCCACCCTTATGCGTCCTGCGACAGACCATGCAGGAAGGTGGTGACCTGATCCATCGCGACCTCGGTCTGTTCCCCCCTGTCGAGGTCACGGACCTGCACGACGCCGCGCGCCACTTCATCCTCGCCAATGACGATGGCATGGGTCGCGTTCAGGCGGTTCGCACGTTCCATGCGCCGCTTGAGGTTCCCGCGATAGGAGGTCTCCGCCCGGATATGCGCCCCACGCAGCGCCTGCAGCACGGTCAGGCCGGTCGCTGCCGCTCCCTCGCCCATCGGTACGACCATGACGGGACGCGGGGCTGCCGGTGCTTCCTCCAGCAGCATCGAAAGGCGTTCGATCCCGCCGGCCCAGCCGATGGCCGGGGTCTGCGGGCCGCCCATTTCGGACACCAGCCCGTCATACCGCCCGCCAGCCAGCACCGTGCCCTGCGTGCCCAGCCGTTCGGTCACGAATTCGAACGCCGTGTGGCTGTAGTAATCCAGTCCGCGCACGATGCGGGGATTTTCGCGGAAACCGACGCCAAGGATATCCAGCGTCTTGCGCAGGTCATCCCAGAACGCCTGCGCCTGCGGGGTCAGGAAGCCCGAGATCAGCGGTGCATCTTCCACCACGGCCCGGTCCTGCGGCGACTTGCTGTCGAGGATGCGCAGCGGGTTGCGTTCCAGCCGGTTCAGGCTTTCGCTGGAAAGTTCGTCGCGCCGTTCCGAAAAATAGGTGACCAGCGCCGCGCGCCAGGCCGTCCGGCTTTCGATGTCGCCAAGCGTGTTGAGTTCAAGGACGGTATCGCGCGCAATGCCCAGGGCCTGCAGGATGTCGCGCCCCATTGCGATCACTTCGGCATCCGCCAGCGGTTCGGCAGGCCCCAGAAGTTCCGCGCCGATCTGGTGGAACTGCCGGTAACGTCCCTTCTGCGGGCGTTCGTAGCGGAACATCGGCCCGGCATAGAACACTTTCTGCGGCAGGGACTGCGTCAGGCCGTTGGTCACCAGTGCCCGGCACACGCTGGCCGTTCCCTCGGGGCGCAGCGTCAGCGATTCACCGCCACGGTCCTCGAAGGTGTACATTTCCTTTGAAACGACATCCGACGTATCGCCCAGCGTCCGCTTGAAGACACGCGTATCCTCGAAGATCGGTGTGGCCCATTCGTCAAAACCGTAAAGACCGGTAATGCGACGGGCCGTTTCGATGACATGCGCGAAACGGCGCTGCGTTTCCCCGATCAGGTCGTGGGTACCGCGGACGGGCTGTAAACTGCTCACTGCGAAAATCCTGCTTGAACGACATCATGCCTGCCCCCTCCTCCTGTGCGAAGGGGCAGGCCTGCCGGAAGGGGACATGCAGGAAAAACCCGCGGTATCATCCCCTTCCCGACTGGTGTCAGCCTGCGGGCGTCAGTTCCGACGCGCGGGCCTTGTCTTCTTCCGCCTTGCGGGCGTCTTCCTCGGCCTGCATGGCCTTGGCCTTCGCTTCCACCAGTTCGACGATATGATCGACCATGTCGCCTGCCGGCATCGTGTGGTCCTGGCGCCCGGCGGAATAGACCATGTGCCGTCCGGCGCCACCACCCGTCACGCCAAGGTCGGTCATCAGGGCTTCGCCCGGGCCATTGACCACGCAGCCGATGATCGACAGCGTCAGCGGCGTCTTGATATGGGCCAGCCGGTCTTCAAGTGTCTGGACGGTCTGGATCACGTTGAAGCCCTGGCGTGCGCAGGACGGGCAGGAGATGATCTTCACGCCACGATGGCGCAGGCCCAGCGACTTGAGGATATCCCAGCCGACCAGCACTTCTTCCTCCGGCTCTGCCGACAGGGAGACGCGCATCGTATCACCCACGCCCGCCCACAGCAGATTGCCAAGGCCGATGGAGGACTTGACGGTGCCCGCGCGCTTGCTGCCTGCCTCGGTAATGCCGATATGCAGCGGATGGTCGCAGACGTCCGCCAGTTGCTGGTAGGCTGCAACGGCAAGGAACACGTCGGAGGCCTTCACGCTGATCTTGAATTCATGGAAATCATGATCTTCGAGGATCTTGGCATGTTCCAGCGCGCTTTCGACCAGCGCATCGGGATTGGGTTCGCCGTATTTTTCCAGCAGGTGCTTCTCCAGCGACCCGGCATTCACGCCGATGCGGATGGAGCAGTTGTAGTCCTTTGCCGCGTTGACCACGTCACGCACGCGCTCGGCGCTGCCGATGTTGCCCGGGTTGATGCGCAGGCACGCGGCGCCGGCCTTGGCCGCCTCGATCGCGCGCTTGTAATGGAAATGGATGTCCGCGACGATGGGGACATTCACTTCGCGCACGATTTCGGCCAGTGCGGTCGTGCTTTCCTCATCGGGGCACGAAACGCGCACGATATCGACCCCGGCCAGTTCCGCGCGGCGGATCTGGGCGATCGTGGCCTCTGCGTCGGTGGTCAGGGTGTTGGTCATGGTCTGCACCGAAATCGGCGCATCCCCGCCCACCGGCACCTTGCCCACGTGGATCTGCCGCGACTTGCGACGTTCGATATGCTGATAGGGACGATAGCTGCTCATTGTCTGCCCTCCATGCGAGGCGGGGAGTTCATGGCGGCCCGCCATGCGCGGGCATGACGGGCCGTGATGAAGTCCTGTTTTCAGATCCGGTGACGGATACGCATGCTGTCTTCACAACGTGCCGTTGCCGACCATATTACTCTGCTTTGTCGGTTTATGGGAGTGGGGATGCACATTATTCCCCCCCATCCGATGGTCCCGGCGGCGGCAGGGGCGGCATCGGGGCCGATGTCGTGGTGGCCGGCCGCGCCGGTGGCGGCATGGGCGCGCGCGGCGCAGGCGTCGCCTGGGTGATGGTGCCACTGCTGATGGCCTGCGCGCTCAGGACGATGTTGTGTCTGACTTCCCCGCTGCGCCCGAGCGGCGGCGAGGTCACGCCATTCGCGTTCAGCGTCAGGCCGCCGGCATTGCCGACCGTCATTACAAGGTCATGTTTGTCCGCAGGAACCTGCCACGTTTCCCCACTGCCGAGCGTGTGGTCATAAATGACCCCGCCCCCCTGCTGGCGCACCTGCACCCATGTCGGGGCGGAGGCGATCAGCGTGATCTGGTCGGCGGGCGTCGCGGGGGCTGCGGCATCGGGGTGATCGGCATCGGGATGGGGGCCTGCCAGGGCATTCCTGTCCTCGCCCATCTTTTCCACCGGGCCTGCGGGCGGCCTGGCCGTCGCACTGTCATCCGGCGGCCCGGACGGGGCCAGTGCCGTGATGCTGTTCTGTTCCTGCTGCGGCAGGGGCTGCGGCGGGTTGGGCGGCAGTTCCCCCGGCGCAGGCAGTACGGAGGCGATCTGTGGCGACGCCGTCCCCTGCGTGGAGATGCCGGGCAGGTCGGTATGGGCGGAAACGGCCGGCTGCTCCGGTGTCGCGGTCATGCGGTACCACCCCACATAGGCCCCGACCAGGATGACAATGCCACCCAGCAGGATCACGCCCAGCGGCAGGCTCTTTTCAGGCAGCGGAACCGGAAATGACAGGTCGGGCTTGCGGTCGAAGGCCCCGCGCATCTCCATCTTGAACCGCTGGATCAGGGGTTCGGGCGCCAGGCCGAGCGCCTTGGCATAGGTGCGCAGGAAACCGATGGCATAGGCGCTGCCCGGCAGGGCCTGTGCACGGCCTTCCTCCAGCGCCTCCAGATATGGCAGGCGTATGCGCAGCCATGAGGCGACGTCAGGCAGGCTCCAGCCCAGTTGTTCGCGGCGCGCGCGCAGTTCCTGACCGACGCCAAGGGGGATGTCACCCGCCGGGGCAGATGTGGCCGCGTCACCGGGGTTCGTGTTTTTCTGGCGGAACATGCGTGTGCCCTCGCTCATTCGCGGCGCATCCTGTCTTCCTGCCGGATCAGGGCGTCGAGCGCCTGGTCAACAAGTTCGGCGATGATGTCGCGCACCGACTGTTCACTGGTGATCATGCCGACCGACTGTCCCGCCATGACGGACCCGTTTTCGACATCCCCCTCGATCACCGCGCGGCGCAGCGACCCGGCCCAGAAATGTTCGATATCCAGTTGTGCCTGTTCCTTCGTCAGTTCGCCTGACTGGAAGCGTCGCAGCGTTTCCGCCTGATGGGTGAGGAAACGGCGACTGCCCTCGTTGGACAGGCCGCGCACCGGAATGACGGGGAAGCGTTCGTCAAGCTGCACCGAGGTGACGGCGTCACGCGCGCTGGCGCGGATGAACGCCTTCTTGAAACGTTCATGCGCGATGCTGTCGGTCGAGGCGGCAAAGCGCGTGCCAAGCTGCGCACCCGCTGCCCCCTGCTCCAGGTAGGATACGATCGCATCCCCCCGTCCCAGGCCGCCAGCGACGAAAACGGGAATGTCACGGATGAAGGGCAGCACTTCCTGCGCCAGCACCGTCAGCGACACGGGACCGACATGGCCGCCCGCCTCGGACCCTTCGATGACCAGCGCATCCACGCCCATGCGCATGAGGCGCTTGGCCAGCACGAAGGCGGGGGCAAAGGCGATGACCTTGGCCCCGCCATCTTTGATGGCGCGGATCACGGGACCGGACGGGATCCCCCCGGCCAGCACGACATGGCCGACGCCTGCGTCGAGGCAGACCTGCACAAGGTCGTCGAGGCGCGGATGCATGGTGATCAGGTTCACGCCGAACGGGCGGCTTGTGCGGGCCTGGGTTGCTGCGATCTCCTCCGCAAGGCGGTCAGGCTCCATCGCGCCGCAGGCCAGCACGCCAAAGCCGCCCGCGTTGGAAATCGCGGAGACGAGATGGCGTTCGCTGATCCACGACATGGCCCCGCCAAGGATGGAGACCTCGCTGCCGAGGAAGCGGGTTCCCGCCGACCAGAGCCGGTCAAGGCGCGCGCGCGCGGCAACCCGGCGGGGATCGGTGGCGGTGGTGGGGGATGAAGGGCTGGTCTGGTTCATTTCAGGCTGCATCAAGGCCGTAGGCGGCATGGAGGGCACGGACCGCGAGTTCGGTGTATTCGGCGGCGATCAGGACCGAGACCTTGATTTCACTGGTGGAGATGACCTGCACGTTGATGTTGCGTTCGGACAGGGTGCGGAACATCGTGTTGGCGACCCCGGTGTGCGAGCGCATGCCCACGCCCACCACGCTGATCTTCACCACGTCGTCGTCAGTGGCAAGTTCGCCGTAATGGATGACGTCGCGCGCTTCCTCCAGCGCCTTGATGGCCTGGGCGAAATCCGTCTTGCCCACGGTGAACGTGATGTTGGTCATGCCATCATCACCCGTGCTCTGCACGATCATGTCTACATTCACGTTCGCTTCGGCCAGGGGGCCGAACACGGCGGCCGCGATTCCGGGGCGATCGGGAACCCGGCGCACGGAAATCTTTGCCTCGTCACGGGAATAGGCAATCCCGGCCACCAGTTCCTTTTCCACGATTTCGTCCTCATCCACGACTATTGAACCGGGCAGATGCCCCTCTGATGGCGCGGGGCCATCCGTAAAACTGGAAAGAACCTGCACGCGCACCCGCTCCTTCATCGCGAGTTCGACGCTGCGGGTCTGCAGGACCTTGGCCCCGACGGACGCGAGTTCAAGCATCTCCTCATAGGTGATTTTATCGAGCTTGCGTGCTTTGGCAACGATCCTGGGGTCGGTTGTATAGATTCCGTCCACGTCGGTATAGATGTCGCACCGGTCCGCATGCAGCGCCGCCGCCAGCGCCACGGCGGAGGTGTCTGACCCCCCCCGGCCCAGCGTCGTGATGCGATTGTCGTGGTCCACGCCCTGGAACCCCGCGATGACCGGCACCTGCCCCGCCTGCATAGAGGCGATCAGGGCCGTGCCGTCGATCGATTCAATGCGCGCCTTGCCATGCGCGTCATCGGTGCGCAGCGGGATCTGCCATCCCAGCCACGAACGCGCATCCACCCCCAGCGCCTGCAGCGCGATCGCGAGCAGCCCGCTGGTCACCTGCTCACCCGTGGCGACGACCGTGTCATATTCGCGCGGGTCATGCAGGGCGGAGAGGTCCTGGCAGTAACCGACAAGCCGGTTGGTGACGCCGGACATCGCGGAGACGACGACCGCGACCTCGCATCCCGCATCGACCTGTTTGCGGACCTTTTCCGCGACAGCGCGAATCCGCTCCAGATTGGCCACGGATGTGCCACCGAATTTCATAACGATCCGCGGTACGGTAGTGGACATTGGAACATGCTCTCCGCTGTGGGTCAGGATTCGTGCTGTCCGGGCCAGTTCCGCAGATGGGTGGTCCGGGGCATTGCGGTTATGTACAAGGCGCGTCACATACATCCCCCCCGCCTCTGCGTCCAGCGCGAGACAGCCAAATGAAAGGCGTTGCACCCATGCAGCTTCACGATTCGCCGGCCCCGGGGCCGGGTTCGGTCTCCCCTTCCGAAATCGCCCGTTTCAGCGAACTGGCCGAAAGATGGTGGGATCCCACGGGGCCGATGCGTCCGCTGCATGCGATGAACGACCTGCGGATATCATGGTCGCTGGCCCACCTTCCCGCCCCTGTCGATGCGCACGGGACGCGGCGCACGCTGCTGGATATCGGCTGTGGCGCAGGCCTTGCGAGCGAGGCTTTCGCACGCGCGGGTTTCGATGTCATGGGACTTGATGCCTCCAGCGCGGCCATTACGGCGGGACGGCATCACCTGCGCCACCATCCCCTGCCCGAAGGCAGCGGGCCGCTGGCCTATCGCTGTGGCAGTGCGGAGGAACTATGTGCCGAAGGCGCGCGGTTCGATGCGATTTCCGCGCTGGAAGTGATCGAGCATGTGACCGATCCCGCCGCTTTCCTCGCCATGCTTGCGACGATGCTGCGGCCGGGTGGCGCGCTGATCGTCTCCACCATGAACCGGACGCTGCGTTCACTGGCGATGGCGAAGATCGGCGCGGAATACGTGCTGCGCCTGCTGCCGGTCGGCACGCATGAATGGCGCAAATTCATCACCCCTGCGGAACTGGGCCAGCAGGCCGTGCAGGCAGGGCTGCGAATCGCGGATATCGCGGGGATGGTCCCCGGCCTTGGCGGCTGGCGCGAAAGCCGTGACCTCGGGGTCAACTACATCGCCCAGCTTGTGCGCGACTGAGCACGGGACCCATGTGGCGGCCCCACCTGCGTGGGGCCGCCACATGGCCCATGGGCGTTCAGATCGTGTTCATGAACGCAAAGGTGGTCGGACTGCCGACGGGGGTGAAGTTCCATGTGAACTGCAGTTCGCCCGTGGCGGCATTCACGCGGAACGACGTGACGGAATCGCTGCGCTGGTTGGCGCAGAACAGGAACGACCCGCTGGGGTCGAACATCATCGAACGCCCGTAATCCGCATGCATCCAGATCTCATCGACGAGGTTGAGCGTGCCATCGTCATTGACGTGGAAGCTTGCCAGTGAATCGCCCAGCCGGTTGGAGACATACAGGTAACGCCCGTTGGGCGAGAGCAGGATCCCCGCCGCCAGGGTGCTGCCACGGAAATGCGGGGTCACGGTGCTGACGGTCTGCTGCGGTACGATCTCGCCCGTCTGGGCGTTGAAGGCGGCCGCAACCACTTTCGAATCCTGCTCGCCCAGGATGTAGATCATGTTCCCCTTCTCGTTGAAGGCGAAATGACGCGGGGCGGAACCGGGGGTCATGGTGATGAACGGCATCTTCGCATTGGGCACTAGGCGCCCGGTATGCAGGTCCAGCGTCCAGACATACACCCGGTCAAGGCCCGCGTCGCAGGCCAGCACGAAGCGCCCGCTGGGGTCGGAGGCGACCATGTGCACATGCGACCCGGAATGGTCGCTGATGGCGAAATTGCCCGGCGGGTTGTCACTGGCGCGGTCGGGCATGCGCGGCCCGGTATTCTTGACCACGTCGGTGGGATCGCCAAGGCTGCCATCAGGCTTGATCGGAAGGATGCCGACGCTGCCGCCCATGTAGTTGGCGACCATCACGTATTTGCCCGAATGATGGATGCTCAGGTGCGCGGGCACGGCCCCGCCTGAACGCATGACGTTGATCTTGGTCAGTTCGCCACTCTTGCGGTTGACGGAGAATGACGTCACGCAGCCTTCGTGGTTGTCGTTGAAATCGTCAATCTCGCTCAGGGCGTAAAGGAAGCGCGAATCTGCGGAAATGACGAAGAAGGATGGGCTGGCGATATCGACATAGGTCATCAGCGCCGACAGGCTGCCATTGTCGGGGTTCATCTCGAAGACCGAAATCCCCTGCCCGTTCCCTGCGCCGCCCGGTGGCCCATGCTGCGTGTAGCCGCCAATGTAGCAGATGGTCCGTGAACGCTGCGGCAGTTCCGCAAGCGCCCTGCGGGTGACGGTTGGCACCCCTGCCATCGCCAGTCCCGCGATAACGGCACGCCGGGTAAGATTGGACTTCATCGAATTTCAGCTATCCCAGATATAGGTGTTCCAAATGCCCGCACGTCATGGCAGGCGGCATTCCGGCCCGATCCTGCCGGTAAAGGGGGTCCATGTCTCCGTTTCCCCGAAAAGCGGGACGCCCACGAACCCCCGCAGTTTCAGCGCCCCGTTGGGCGCGATCCAGATCTTGGCGTGATAGACGCGCCCACTGTCGGGATCAAGGATATGGCCGTTCCAGTGGCCGGTTTCCTCCGGATCGGGCGTGAAGCCGGTCAGCATCCGCAGTCCGCATTCCGAATGGCCCGCATGGTCCTTCGGGACGTCCTTGGTATAGCTCAGCCCCACAAGGTCACCGCAGATTTCCGTTCCGCACTGCATGATGCGGAACACCCCGTCATGGTCCTTGGTTTCCCATTCCCCGAGAATGGGCGGTGCCTGCGTCGATGGCGCGGCGTGCGCGGGGGAAAGGATGCCGCCCAGACCCATCCCGATCGCCAGCACCATCAGCATCCGTGCAGGGACGCCTGACATGACGCGCCGCCAGATGCGGCCTGTTGCCGGGTTCTGACCGATCCGTCCGGTCATTCCTGTCGTTCCGCGCATGGATCCCTCCCCTTGGTCGTGCGCCGCGTAACATGCAATGGATACGAAGCGGGCGTAGTGTTCAGTTTCAGCTATCGGCGGGCCTGACCCAGGGGATGGTCAGCACCTCTACCCCTTCGTCGTCCAGCATCTCACGCTCATCTTCGGTCATGCTGCCGTAAATTCCCGTGGCCTGCTTTTCGCCGCGATGCATTTTCAGTGCTTCCGCCGCGAACTGTGGTCCAGCATTCACGCAATGCTGTTCAATGACATCGCGCATTTTTTGCAACAGTGCCATCGCCGCATCGGGCACAGGCACCGTATCGCGCGCCGGCGCAGGCGTGACGGGCGGTGTACTCACGCATCCTGTGCCGGTGGTGGTTCCCGTCGTCCCCATCGCCGCGTCCCCTGTCGCGTCCATGGGGGCACCGTCCCCCGCGCCCCGGCGGATGGCGGGCGCCATCAGGGCGCGGGTGATGGTGTGTGCCCCACATTGCGGACATGACAGCAGCCCCCTTTCCGCCTGATGCTCAAAGCTGACGCTGCTTGGGAACCATCCCTCGAATTCATGCTCCCCTTCGCATCGCAGGCGGTAGAGAATCATGCAGCTTCCCCCTGTTTCGAAGCGGCGTGCTCAGCCCAGGCCGAGCAGCGCGTCAAGTTTGCCCTCACGCTCAAGCGCCATCATGTCGTCGCATCCCCCGATGAACTTCCCGTCCACGAAAAGCTGGGGCATCGTCATGTGGCCGCCCGAACGGCTGATGGCGGTCTGGCGGGCCTGCGTGCCATGCAGGGCGGTGATTTCCTCGAACGCGACACCCTTGGACTGCAGCAGCCTGACGGCCCGGACGCAATAGGGGCAACCCGGCTGGGTGTATATCTCGACTTTAGGCATGCGGAACTTTCATCTGCTGGATCAATGTCGTCTCTCGGTAACGCTACCCCATAATGCCATGTCCGGGCGTCAGTTGGGTAATGAAACCGTATCCGTTACGGATCGGGTGCCGGCGGGTGGACAGACACGCGCGGCGGACAGGACATCGACACGGGCGACGCCATGCCCGCGCAACGCCACGGCACAGGCCCCCAGCGTGCTGCCGGTGGTCATGACATCATCGACAAGGATGACATGCCGTCCCCGCAGGTCCGGACGCCGGTGCGGGCGTACCGTGATCGCGCCGTCCAGCACTGCGCGACGCTGCGCCCCGACCATGTGGCCAAGCGGGCGGGTGTGGCGTATTCGCATCAATGTGTCTGGCCAGTGAGCAATGCCGCCAAGCCGGGAGAGTTCCCCCGCCAGCAGCGCGGACTGGTTGTAGCGGCGCGTGAACAGCCGTCGCCGATGCAGCGGCACCGGGACCAGTATGGCGTCGGGGTGCAGCAGGTCGCGACCGGACAGGTGCATGTAGCGCGCCAGCAGGGCCGCATTTTCCGTCCGGTCCCCGTATTTGAGCCCAAGGATCAGGCGGCGTGACCAGTCATCATAAACCAGCGCCGCGCGTCCTGCCTCCCACGGTGGGGGGGGGGCGTGCAGGCAGTCGTGACAGGTCAGGCTGTCTCCTGCCGCGGCCTCGGATGTGAAGGGAATGCCGCATCTGCGGCATGAGGGGGCTGCAATCAGGTGCAGGTGCGTGAAACATTCCGCACAGACATGCCCGGCCTGCGCCACTTCTGCACCGCAGGACAGGCAGTGCGGCGGCAGGAGCAGGTCGAGGGCGTGGCGCGCACCACGGCGCAGGTGCTCCGTAAAGCGGCGGGGCGGGAAAATGCTGGAAAGTCCGGGCATCGGGGCGGTGCATTCACGTGATGGTGTCCTTGGCAGATGCTAGCGGATGGCGCACATCACTGTCATGGAGACGCCGATCATTTTTGACCGCCATGCCGTGCGACTGCATCGGGATCGCGCATGCACCACGCTGGGGCGGATACAGCCGATCGTGCAGGCGGCCGCGGATCGGCTTCTGGACCGGCTTGACGATACGACCCATCGTTTTTCCCATGCGCTCGATATCGGCGGGCGTGGCGTGACCGCCCCCATGCTGCGGGCGCGCGGACTCGACGTGGTGGCGACGGACCTGTCCCCTGCCCTGTGTGCGCGTGAAACCGTGCCGTGTGTCTGCATGGACGAGGAATGGCTGCCGTTCGGGGCTGCCACATTCGACCTGGTCATCGCCAACCTGTCGCTGCACTGGGTCAACGACCTGCCCGGAACCCTGGTGCAGATCCGCAATATCCTGCGGCCCGATGGGCTGTTTCTGGCATGTATGCCGATCCTGCCGACGCTGGCGCCATTGCGTCAGGCCCTTGCGGGGGCCGAACATGACCTGCTGGGCGGGGCGTCTGCGCGTGTTTCGCCTTTCCCCGGCCTGCGCGACTGCGCCGCCCTGTTGCAGCGCGCCGGATTCGCCCTGCCCGTGGCCGATTCGGATGTCATCCCGCTGGCCTATCGCGCGCCGCTGGCGCTGCTGCAGGACCTGCGTGATGCGGGCGAAACCAATGCGCTGGACCAGCGGCATCGCGCCTGTCCCCCCGCCGCCCTGTTTCCTGCGGCACTGGCGAGGCTGCCGCGTGATGCGCAGGGGAATGTCGCCATGCCGCTGCATGTCGCGATCATGACAGGCTGGGCCCCCGCCGCGACGCAGCCAAAGCCCCTGAAGCCCGGTCAGTTCACGACGTCGCTGAAAGATGCGCTGGACGCCGGGACGTAGAATCTGCCGGGATTTAGCCGCCGGTGACGCTCATGTGGCGGGAAATGCGCGCCGGGTCGTCGGCGGCGCGATCCAGCATGAAATCATGCCCCCTGGGCTTGCGTCCGATGGCCTCCTGCACGAGGCGCAGGAGCCCTGCCTCGTCCATTCCCGCACGCAGCGGCCCACGCAGGTCGCTTGCCCCCTCATGACCCAGGCAGGAATAAAGCTGTCCGGTGCAGGACAGGCGCACGCGGTTGCAGCTTTCGCAGAAATTATGGCTCATCGGGGTGATGAAGCCGATTTTCTGCCCGGTCTCGGCCACACGTACGTAACGTGCCGGCCCCCCGGTGCGATAGGTCAGCGGTTCCAGCGTCCAGCGGCGCGCAAGGTCGGCGCGCACCCGGTCCAGCGGAATATAGCGGTTGAGCCGGTCATCCCCGGTCTCGCCCATGGGCATCGTCTCGATCAGGCACAGATCCGCGCCGATCTGTCCGCACCATGCCACCATGTCGTCGAATTCATCGTCATTCAGGCCCGCCATGGCCACGGTATTGATCCGGATTTTCAACCCGGCTTCGCGCGCCGCACGGACGCCATCGAGCGTCTTGTGCAGGTTGCCCCGTCGCGTGATGGCCGCAAAGCGCGCGGGATCAAGCGAATCCATGCTGACATTGACCCGCCTGACCCCCGCGGCATGGAGCGGAGCGGCAAATTCACCCAGTCGGGAGCCATTGGTCGTCAGCGTCAGTTCATCAAGGCGCGGCCCGTCATCGGGGCGTCGCAGCCATTCCCCCATCGCCGAAAAAAACGACATGACATCACGCCGGACCAGCGGTTCGCCGCCGGTTACACGGATACGCCGGACGCCACTGTGGATGAATGCGCCACAGATACGTTCCAGTTCCGCATAGGACAGGATTTCAGGTTTGGGGAGGAAGGTCATGTCCTCCGCCATGCAGTACAGGCAGCGCATGTCACAGCGGTCCGTGACCGACACGCGCAGATAGGTTACCGCCCGGCCAAACGAATCAAGGAAAGGGCGCGTCATCAGGCGTTCCAATCAGTCCACCACCGTCAACTGTATGACCATTGCGTCAATGGCGACCTTTCCCGCGTGGGGAAACATCACCACCACCCGCCGTCCCGTGGCGGACTGCACCTGTCCCATGCCCCATTCCGGGTGGTCCGGATGCATTACATGCTGTCCGGGAGTCAAAAAAGAGTGAAAAGGCAGCGATGCCGTCATGAAGCTTAAACCCGGGAGAGAGGCACGATATCATATGGGACCGATTTGGGCCTTTTAAACCTGTTGACGGCAGGTTCAATGAAAAACGGCCCGCCCCTGTGCCGGGACATTCATGCCGGGGCGACAGAAATCCCGTTCAGTGACGGGTGGCCGCGCCGGAAAAATCGGGGGCTTCTACGCCTGATTCGTGCAGTTGCGCCGTCAGTTCGGCCTGCAGCCGTGCAAGCCCGGATTCGGTCGTGCTTTCCGCACGGGCCACCAGCATGGCCTGTGTGTTGGACGCACGCAGCAGCCACCATCCATCAGGGGTGCTGACACGGATACCATCAATCCGGGACATTTTCGCCCCCTGCGCGCGCAGGCGATCCGCGACCTCGTCTATGACGGCGAATTTGCGCGTGTCGGGACAATCAAACCGCAGTTCAGGCGTATTGACCATGACCGGAAGCGCCTGACGCACATCCGACAGCGGCCCCGGCAGGCGCGCCACAATCCCCAGCAGCCGTACGGCGGCGTACAGCGCATCGTCAAATCCGTACCATCTGTCGGCAAAGAAGATATGTCCCGACATTTCCCCCGCCAGAAGGGCGCCGGTTTCCGCCATCTTGGATTTTATCAGGGAATGGCCCGCCCCCCACATCACGGGCGTGCCGCCCGCCTGGTCCACTGCATCGAACAGGGCCTGACTTGCCTTGACGTCCGCGATGACCGTGGCGCCCGCATGGTCACGCAGCACATCACGCGCCAGCACCAGCAGAAGCTGGTCCGCCCACAGGATCTGTCCGGTATTGTCCACGACCCCGATACGATCGGCATCGCCATCAAAGGCAAGCCCGATATCGGCGTGCTGGCTGCGTACCGTGGCGATCAACTGTTCAAGGTTCGCCGGGATTGTCGGGTCCGGGTGATGGGCGGGGAAATGCCCGTCGATTTCACCGTTCAGGATGGTATGCCGTCCCGGCAGCCCCTTTACGAGGCGCGCCAGCACCCTGCCCGCCGCGCTGTGCCCGTTATCCCACACGACATGCAGCGACCGCGTCCCGCCGTCCCAGTCGCGAAGCAGGCGTGCGACATACTGCTCCGTCATGTCGATGTCACGGACGCTGCCCGTGGTTTCGGGCACCACGTCACCAGTGGCGCAGAGATGGCCAAGTTCGCGGATCTGCCCGCCAAAGAATGGCTTGCTGCCCAGCATCATCTTGAAGCCATTATGGTCGGGTGGGTTATGGCTGCCGGTCACCATGACCGCACCGTCAGTCCCAAGTTCCACCGATGCGTAATACAGAAGCGGCGTGGGACCGCAACCCACCCGGGTCACGGCCATGCCCGACGCCATGGCCCCCCGCACCAGTTCGGCTTCCAGCCCCGGTGAGGAGAGGCGGCCGTCATGCCCGATCACGACAGTCGTGCCGCCCGTGCGGGCGATCACGCTGCCAAAGGCACGACCAATGGCATAGGCGTCCTGTGCCGTCAGGGTCTTCCCGACAATCCCGCGGATGTCATATTCACGCAGGCTTGTCGGGTCGAAGCGATGACGAAAGGACACCGGCCTTATTTTTCCTGATAGGACTTCAGGAACTCACGCACCTCATCGGCAAGGTCTTCGCGTGCGAGGGAGAAGGCAATCTGCGCCTCGAGGAAGCCGATCTTGTTGCCGCAGTCAAAGCGGCGGCCTTCGTAGCGGAAACCATGGAACGGCACGTGGCCGATCATCTTCGCCATCGCATCGGTCAACTGCACTTCACCGCCCGCGCCCTTTTCAAGCTTGGCAAGGTGGGGCAGCACATCGGCGGTCAGGATATAGCGACCGATGACCGACAGGTTGGACGGTGCTTCCGCGGGCTTCGGCTTTTCCACCAGGCCCTTGACCTCGACAAGCTTGCCGTCGTCATGGCCGACATCCAGCACGCCGTACTGGTCGGTCTTTTCGCGCGGGACCTCGGTCACCGCCAGCACGTTGCCGCCCGTGCGGTTATAGACCTCGACCATCTGCTTCAGGCAGGAGGTCTTGCTCTGCACCACGTCGTCAGGCAGCAGGATGGCGAACGGGTCGTTGCCGATGAAGCTGCGGGCGCACCAGATGGCATGGCCCAGACCAAGCGGTTCCTGCTGGCGGACGGAAATCATCGAACCCGGCGTGACACGGGTCGGTTCCAGCGCCTTCAGCGCGGAGGTCTTCTTGCGCTCCTTCAGCGTGGCTTCAAGCTCAAATGCGATGTCGAAATAATCAATCAGCGAGTCCTTGCCGCGGCTCGACACCAGGCAGAATTCCTCGATCCCGGCCTCACGGGCTTCGTCAATCGCGTACTGGATCAGCGGCCTGTCGACAACCGGCAGCATTTC
Source organism: Gluconacetobacter entanii (assembly GCF_013155425.1). NCBI lineage: Bacteria > Pseudomonadati > Pseudomonadota > Alphaproteobacteria > Acetobacterales > Acetobacteraceae > Gluconacetobacter > Gluconacetobacter entanii. Next base: position 76,536 of record NZ_JABJWD010000056.1, read on the forward strand.
CTTGGGCACCGATTTCGTTGCGGGCAAGAAACGGGTTCCCATTCCGGCAACAGGAAGAACGGCTTTTTTCAAGGGCTTGATCACAAAATCCACCTTATCTTACAAATAACCTCGGACTTCCCTTTCCCTGCCCTCCTGAATTCCAGGACAATCGGCAATATCTGGACCTTGGGAAAGTCGCGTTGACTGCATCTTTAGGGCGCAGTGTCACGCAACAACATGACCTAAATCAACTGTTTTGGTCTGGAATGCATTCATTAGGGGGCCTGATACGCTTTGTAATGCATTCACCCCGGTTTTCCATACCTGTCATGTCACCTGTGCCGGACTGGCATGACATGCCGACATATTGAAGCGGCGGCGGCAGGGTCTTTCGGCATAAAGATGTATAATTGTGCCGATTTTATGGCAACCCGTTCCGGACAGCACGAATCAACAGGCGGTGATGATCCGTTCACCGCCCTGCCGGGACTCTTTATTGAGATAATTTTCTGGAAATGTATGGTGCGGCCAAGAAGACTCGAACTTCCACGGGGTTTCCCCCACAAGCACCTCAAGCTTGCGCGTCTACCATTCCGCCATGGCCGCATACATTATCTTCGGTATCGGGTAAGCGATAGCGAAGCAATGCAGGCCGTATAACCGATGGAAGGCAAACGGGCAATGACTGAAAACAAGATTTTATGGGAAATGGCACCAGGACGTGTCCCCTACCCCGATGCGCTGGCCTGTATGGAGCGTGACGCCCGTGCGATCCGGGCCGGTGACGCGGGTGAACGGGTGTGGCTGCTGGAACATCCCCCCACCTATACGGCCGGCACGTCGGCCCGGCCGGAAGACCTGTTCAATCCGGCCGGATATCCCACCTGGCCTGCGGGACGCGGCGGGCAGTGGACCTATCACGGGCCGGGGCAGCGCGTGTGCTATGTCATGCTGGACCTTACGCAGCCACACGGCCCGGTCCCCGCGCGCGACGTGCGGGCCTATGTCCATGCGCTGGAGGAGTGGCTGATTCGCACACTCGGCCGTTTCGGCGTGACCGGTGAACGGCGGGAGGGGCGCGTGGGCGTCTGGGTGGTGGACCCGAAAAGCGGGCGGGAGGAAAAGATCGCGGCCATCGGGGTGCGGGTCTCGCGCTGGGTCAGTTGGCACGGAGTCGCGATCAACGTTGACCCTGCCCTGTCGGATTTCGAGGGAATCGTCCCATGTGGAATCCGCGAATATGGCGTGACCAGCCTGCGCAGGCTGGGGCTCGACGTCACCATGGCGGATGTGGACCGTGCGCTGCGTGACTGCTGGACGGAGTGTTTCGGCAGCGTGCCGGTGGAAGGGGAATATCTGGAGGCATGATGCCGGCCGATCTTCCCGGCGTCACGGCATCGGGGTCTGCCTGAAAGTGATCTGACGGAAGATTCGGAACGCCGCCCTGTCAGGACGGCGTTTCCTGAAACTGTATGATTCGCAGCCTCTTACTTCGTGGTGCTGAGGGAAAACAGGTCATCAGGCCATGCAGGACCGGCATGGACATCATCGAGGTCGAGGCGGATATGCTGGCGTTCCACGTCCGTCATCTCGATGGCGATCAGGCTCAGCGTGCCCGAGATATCCGAAAAGCCCAGCGTCAGGAGCCCCTGCGACGGGCTGTCGGACCGCGCCATGGAGATCTGGAGGCTGTTGGTCCCGTGCTGGACGGAAGTCACGACGATCTCTCCATCGAGATGCACGGGCTGTTGCAGCAGCAGGCCAAGCGGCTGATGCCCGAGCGACATGCGCGTTACGGAATCGCGGCGCGGGTCGATGAACACCAGATGCCCGTTCGCCGCCGTCAGCTTCATCGCGGCGGGCGTGGCGTAGTCAAGGCGCAGCCTGCCCGGATCATAATACAGCTTCCCGTCGCCCTTCCCGCCATCGGGCCAGGTCTGGACGAAATGCGCGCCAAGGCCGTGCGTGTCATTGAGGTAATGCTCGACCCGCGTAATCTCGTCCTTCTGGCTCAGCGTCGCCCTGTCCGGCACCGCCTGACAGGCGCCAAGCAGCATCAGCAGGCCGCCCGCCATCAGGCGGCGGACGTGAAAGGGAAATGCCGGTTTCATGGCATCGTTCATGATGTCGTCATCCGTTCCTGTTCCGCAGGCGTGCGCAGGGTCAGAGACAGCGCATGCATGCCGCCCGCGAATTCATCGGCCAGCAGTTCGTGGACAAGGCGGGAGCGCTGCACCCGGCCCATGTCGGCAAAGGCGTCGCTGACAACCAGCACGTTATAATGACTCTCCCCCGCCTGCACGCCATTGTCGCGTATCCCGACATGGTGGGCATGGCGGGCGCTGTCGTCGTGAACATGCAGTTCCACGGGGGCGAGACGCTCACGAAGGCATGTCTCGATTCGGGCGGCGCGTCCCGCGATCCGGTCTGTCATTGGCTGCTTCCTCTGCTCCATGGCCACACTCGCACATCTTCGCTCTTGCACGAAGCATGAACGGACGCACATAACGGGAATGATGAAGAGAAGGAATACACGTCCCAAGGCCTTTGACCCCGATCCGGACGCACCGGCGCGCTGCTGCGACATGGCCGGATGCACCGAGGCCGCAGGTTATCGCGCACCGCGTTCGCGCGACGCGCTGAACCAGTATTTCTGGTTCTGCCTGGAACATGTGCGTGAATACAATGCGCGCTGGGACTACTACAAAGGCATGTCGCCCGGGCAGATCGAGGCCCATATCCGCGCCGATGTGTCATGGAACAGGCCGTCATGGCGACTGGGCCAGGCCAATGGCGCGCGTGGCTTTGACGAGGAGGAAATCCTCGACCCGCTTGACCTGCTGAAAAACGGCGCGCGCGCGCGGGCACGCCGCGCGCAGGAACGTGACGCGCGCCATGCCGCCCCCGATGAACTGAAATACCCGCTCAGCGTGCTGGACCTTGGCTGGCCCATCTCGCTCGATGAACTGAAGACACGCTACAAGGCGCTGGCCCGCCAGCATCACCCCGATGCCAATGGCGGCGATCGCGCGGCGGAAGAGCGGCTTAAGGGGATCAATGTTGCCTATACGGCGATCCGTGCCCATCTTGTGGCAATGCCGGACGGCGGACTTGCCCGTTCGGCCTAGATTTTAAGTGATGGCTGATCGCCCGTCCCCTTCCTATACTCCTGTGTATGACGTTACCTGTTGTGCCGGATCGCGGCGTATGATGGCAGGGGCACCAGAATATGACGGACACGATATCAATGAATGCACTCGAAGAGCTTACGCCCGGAAATGTCGATGCGGCAGGCGAGCCGCTGCCTCCCATTTCCGCCATTTCCCAGCCGGACCGCAAGGTCTCGGCGCGGGAGGTGTTCGGTATCGACAGCGATATGGAAGTGCCCGCATTTTCGGTACGCACCGACCATGTGCCCCAGATCGACCCGACCTACCAGTTCGACCATGACACCACGCTGGCCATCCTTGCGGGCTTTGCCTTCAACCGCCGCGTGATGGTCCAGGGCTATCACGGCACGGGCAAGTCCTCGCATATCGAGCAGGTGGCCGCGCGGCTGAACTGGCCGAGCGTGCGCATCAACCTCGACAGCCACATTTCGCGTATCGACCTGATCGGCAAGGATGCGATCGTCCTGAAGGACGGCAAGCAGATCACCGAATTCCGCGAGGGCCTGCTGCCATGGGGCCTGCAGCATCCCTGCGCGCTGGTGTTTGACGAATATGACGCGGGACGGCCCGATGTCATGTTCGTCATCCAGCGCGTGCTCGAGGTGGAGGGACATCTGACGCTGCTGGACCAGAACCGCGTCATCCGCCCCAACCCCGCCTTCCGCCTGTTCGCGACGGCCAACACCGTCGGCCTTGGCGATACCACGGGCCTGTATCATGGCACCCAGCAGATCAACCAGGGGCAGATGGATCGCTGGAACATCGTCACGACGCTGAATTACCTGCCCCATGCGCAGGAAAGCGCCATCGTCATGGCGAAGATGGGGATCGACCCGAAGAAGAACCCGCAGGACGCCAGGCGGATCGAGATGATGGTCGCCCTTGCGGACCTGACGCGTTCGGGGTTCATCGCGGGCGACATCTCCACCGTCATGTCACCGCGCACGGTCATCAGTTGGGCCGAAAACTATCGTATTTTCAAGGATCTGGCCTTTGCGTTCCGTGTGACGTTCCTGAATAAGTGCGATGAGGCGGAACGGCCGACCGTGGCCGAATATTACCAGCGCTGTTTCAACGCCGACCTGATGCCACCGCAGGCACGCTAAGGCAGCGCAGAACGATTCCAGAGCAGGCAGGCATACGGCATGCGTGAAAAGACCCCATCCTCGCGTTCGGGCGAAGCTTCGGCCCAGCGGACCGCACGCGCCGAGCGTTTCAAGCGCGCGACGGTCGGGGCTGTCCGCGCCGTGGGCGGCAATGCCGCGACGGAGGTGACGTTCCTGAACGGTCCCGTCGCCCCCGGTGTCTCTGTGGTGGGCACGCAGGTGCGCCTGCCCGCGCCGGCGGCGGGCATGTCGGAGGTTGACATGATGCGCCTGCGTGGTGTCGCGGATGCGGCGGCATTGCGGGTGCGCCATCATGACGCGGCCATCCATGCCGCGGCCCAGCCTGACGCGGGCGAGGCACGCGACATCTATGACGCGCTGGAACAGGCGCGGGTCGAAAGTGTCGGCGCGCGGCACATGGCCGGCATGGCCGCCAACCTTCAGGCCCGGCTGGCGCAGGAATGTGCGGAAATGGGCCTTGGCGACGCCAATGGCGGACGCCAGATGCCCACGGCACTTGCGTTCGGCCTGCTGGCGCGCGCGCGCATGACGGGCCAGCCTGTGCCGGAGTCCATGAAGACCACCATGCAGCGCTGGCAGGATGAACTGCCCGCCAATGTGCTGCAGGCGCTTGATGCGATGGTCGCCCGGCAGGACAGCCAGGTGGATTTCGCCCGTGCCGCCCGGCAGTTGCTGATGGCCTGCGACCTGATCGAGCAGGAAACCGACCCCGAGGCGGAGGACGAGGACGGAACCGCGTCCGCCCAGTCGGATGAAAGCGATGCCTCCGACGCGCCGGAGGAGCCGAACCCGCAGGAGCAGGACAGCCCGGCGGAGGAAGAGGATCCCGGCCTTCAGATGCAGATGTCGCAGGGCACCGGCATGGGAGAGGACGAGCAGGATAACGGCGAGCAGGACGGTGCGGCCTCCGGTTCGGAGGAAGCGGGCGGTCCCTCCGAAGATGCGGAAGACGCGGATCAGGACAGGATCCCGGGCTATCACGCCTATACCACCGCCTATGACGAGGAAATCGGCGCGGAAGACCTGTGCGATGCGGAGGAACTGTTCCGCCTGCGCCAGACCCTCGACCAGCAGTTGGTGAGCATGCAGGGCGTGGTGTCGAAACTGGCGAACCGCCTGCAGCGCCGCCTGATGGCGCAGCAGACCCGGGCGTGGGAGTTCGATCTGGAGGAAGGCATCCTCGATGCCGGCCGCCTGTCGCGCATCGTGGTCAACCCGATGCTTTCGCTGTCGTACAAGCGCGAACGCGACACGGATTTCCGTGACACTGTGGTGACGCTGCTGATTGACAATTCCGGGTCGATGCGTGGCCGCCCGATTTCGGTTGCGGCGATGTGTGGCGATATCCTCGCCCGCACGCTTGAACGCTGCGCGGTCAAGGTGGAGGTGCTTGGCTTTACCACCCGTGCGTGGAAAGGCGGGCGCAGCCGGGAGCAATGGGTGACCGATGGCAAGCCCGCCAATCCCGGGCGCCTCAATGACCTGCGCCATATCGTGTACAAGGCGGCGGACATGCCGTGGCGTCGGGCGCGCAAGAACCTTGGCCTGATGCTGCGCGAAGGGCTGCTGAAGGAAAACATCGACGGTGAAGCGCTGCTGTGGGCGCAGCGCCGCCTGCGGGCGCGTCCCGAAAGCCGCAAGATTTTGATGGTGATTTCCGATGGCGCGCCGGTGGATGACAGCACCCTGTCGGTCAATCCCGGCTCCTACCTGGAAACGCACCTGCGCGAAGTCATTGCACAGATCGAGACACGCAGCGCCATCGAACTGCTGGCCATCGGGATCGGGCATGACGTGACCCGGTATTACCGCCGCGCCGTCACCATCACCGATGCGGAGGAACTGGGTGGCACGATGATGCAGAAACTCTCCGAACTGTTCACCGAAGAAAAGTCGCGGGGACGGCGCTAGTCCCCTCTCCTGCTGCTGGCAGGTCTTGAAAGTTTTTGGTGAAGCTTCCTTCCAAAAAGCTTCAGGGGAACGCCGCCTTTTCAGAGAAAAGGCGACGTCCGGAAACTTCCGTTGTCAGCCCTGCTTTTCCCGGGCAAGCCGTGCATCCGCGAGTTCGAGGAGCTTCTCAAGCATCCGGTCCACATCCGCCTCCACCGTGCGGTGGTTGACGATGGCCGCGCGCACGGCCTTGCGTCCCCCGATCACGGTGGTGGACGGGGCCGCGACGCCGCTTTCATGCAGGTCCTTGACGATTTCGCCATTGAAATGGTCAAGGTCGTCCACGGGGGCGAGGACACGGAAACACACAATGTTCAGCGTGACCGGCGCCAGCAGTTCCGTGCGCGGGTTTTCCTCCACCCGGCGGGCCAGGTGGCGGGCGATGGCGCAGCATCCCGCCACCATTTCACCCATCCGTTCCGCGCCGTAGGTGCCCAGCGTCATCCAGACCTTCAGCGCACGGAAACCGCGTGACAGGTCGGGGCCAAGGTCACAGAACCACGGACCGTTCGTGGCAAGGCCCCTGTCCTCCCGCGCGAGGTAACTGCGCGACTGTGCGAAGGCGGCGGCCTGAAGCGTGGGATCGCGCACGAGGATGCAGCCCGCGTCGTACTGCACCTGCGCCCATTTGTGGAAATCGAATGCGATGCTGTCGGCGCGTTCCATCCCCTTGAGCATCGGCCGCAGGTCCGGCGACAGGGCCGCCAGCGCGCCGAAGGCCCCATCGACATGGAACCACAGCTTTTCGCGCGCGGCGATGTTGGCCAACTGGTCCAGATCGTCGATGGAGCCGGTATCGACGGTTCCCGCGGTGCCGACAATCATGAAGGGTTCGTACCCGGCCGCGCGGTCACGGGCGATGGCCTTTTCCAGTTCCGGCAGGATCATGCGGTTGTTGCGGTCCACCGGGATGATCCGCAGGGCGTCGGACCCCAGCCCCGTCAGGTCGAACGCACGCGAAATGCAGCCATGGGCGCTGGCGGCGGCATATCCCGTCAGCCTGCGCGTCCCCACCCCGGCACGGCGCATCGCCAGGCCGTCCGGCACGGCGCGGCTGGCGGTGATGACCGCGATCATGTTGGCCATGGACGACCCCGTCACCAGCAGGCCGGAACAGTCGGTGGGAAAACCGCAGATCTGCGCGGCCCAGCGGATGACTTCGCGCTCCACCTCGATCGGGGCATGGTCACGGCCGCCACAGTTGGCGTTCAGCCCCCCTGCCAGCAGTTCAGACAGCATCCCGATCGCGGTACCCCCTCCATGGACCCACCCCATGAAGCCCGGATGCACGTTGCCCGTGGCATAGGGCACGACCAGTTGCTGGAAACGGGCATAGAGGTCTTCGGGCGCGGAGGGGCCGGCCGGCAGGCCCGTGCGCAGTTCCTGGCGCAGCCCGTTGGGCATGGGCTGCCACACCGGCTGTTCACGCAGGTGGCTGAGGCGATCGATCATGTCGTCCAGCATCCGGTGTCCCAGCTGACGCAGCGCGTCCCAGTTGTCAGGATCCAGTCCACTCATGTTTCGTTCGTCCACCATCTTGCGTCACAATAAATCGGATCAGGCATGCGCCATGAAGCCGCACGTGTCATAGCCTTCCCGCGTCCCAACGGCGAGGGGCAAAAACACCCGCCATGTTCGCATGCTTATGTCTGGCGCGCGATCCCGTCCGTCCGGACTCCGGTGGCGCTGCGGGCATAACGCCGTGCAAGGGTCGCGCACACGAACAACTGGATCTGGTGATAGATCATCAGCGGCAGGACGATAATGCCCACCATCGGCCCCGCAAACAGCACGTTGGCCATCGGAACGCCCGACGCCAGTGTCTTTTTCGAACCGCAGAACACGATCGCCACCTCGTCACGGCGGCTGAAGCCGAGCAGGCGGCTGCCGAACGTTGTCAGGACCAGAACGGTAAGCAGCAGGATGCTGTCCGCCACCATGATGCGCCCGATCTGTGCCGCGGGAACCCGGTGCCACAGCCCCTGCACCACCGCTTCGCTGAAGGCGGTATAGACGACGATCAGGATGGAAGCCCGGTCGGTCATGGAAATCACCTGCTTGTACCGGTGGACCCATCCCCCGATCCATGGCTGCGCCATCTGCCCCAGCATGAAGGGCAGCAGCAGTTGCAGCATGATCGACGTGATCCCCCCCTGCGTGGAGGCCGACTGGTGCACGACCAGTCCCGTCAGGAGCGGCGTGATGAAAATGCCCATGATGTTGGACATGGTGGCCGAACAGATGGCCGCCGCCACGTTCCCCTGCCCGATGGAGGTAAAGGCGATCGAGGACTGCACCGTCGAGGGCAGGCAGCACAGGAACAGCAGTCCCGTCCAGGTATCGGCATCAAGGAATGCTGGGAACAGCGCATGAAACCCCATTCCCAGCAGAGGGAAGGCCACGAAGGTGCAGCCAAGGATCGCCAGATGGAGGCGCCAGTTCGTCATGCCGTCGATGATGGCGCGTCGTGACAGGCGCGCGCCCTGGAAAAAGAACATGACCCCGATCACGATAATGGCCAGTGTCTGGAAAAAATTGATCCCGTTACCTGTGCAGGGAAAAAAGGTTGCGATAAGGATCGTGGCAACCAGGCAAAGCAGGAACGTGTCGATCTTGCGGAACATGGGGTTTGAAACTTCTGATTGCAGGGGGAGATCTGGCGCTTTTCGATACGGCCACAGATTGCATAATGAACGTATCCAAGCCAGTTTACGCATCACAATGAAGAAACTTCTCTTACCGCTTCTCCTTGGCGCCTGCGCGCCCGCGATCGCCTTCCCTGCCGCCAGCGGCGCATGGGCGACCTCCCTGCCGGAAGAATGCGCGGTCTCGTCCGCCACCAGCAGCCAGGCGCACGGGACGGACAGCATCATCTCCCGTGGGTATGACCTGCGCCTTGCGGGGGAACATGCGCATCAGGAACTGCGTGCGGGTGACATCACCGCGACCGGCAGCGGGATGAATGCCGCCGAACTGCATGACCTGGAGGATGCGGCATCCCTGGTCATGGTGGCGACCCTGACGGGCCACCATTCCGACCACTGCCCCAATTCCTATTTCCTGCAGGTCGTCGCCCCCGTCCTTGACGGGGTGCAGTCGGGCAAGAGCTACGACCTTGTGTGGGATAACGCGGACATGTCCACGGGGACGATCCACCTGTCCTTCCGTCGTGCCCACCTGCGCCTGACGGGCGGGCGCACGCCTGACGCCCCCGCCGTCATGACGCTGGAGACGCAGGGCGTGAACATCAATGGCAGCAAGAATCACCTGCTGGAGGCAACGATGCCACAGCAGGCCTCGGCGTCCGCTTCCATGCCCGCATCGGATATCGTGCCGCTTGCCGCCGCCATCGTCGGCCACCCGAGCGAGAGTGTCGCGGTGCCGGTGGAACTGACCTCGGTCAAGGCGGTGCGTGACACGATGCAGATTTCGGGCAATGGCAAGGCGACCCTGACGGGCAATACCGATGCCTCCGCCGGGGAGGGCCATGTGGCGGTCCAGCATCTTGACGACATCATCGCGACCCTGCGCGACAGTGGCCAGACGAAGGCCAGCGCGGCCCTGGTCCTGGCCAAGCTGTTCGGGCACCGTTCGGCCACCGGCACGTCGTGGGACGTGAACTGGGATGCCGGTGTCCTGACGGTCAACCACATCCCCCTGCCCATCCGCTAAAAACGGTTTGAAAAGTTAAAAGTTTTTGGTGAAGCTTTTTTCAAAAAGCTTCGAAGGACGTCACCCCTTTCGATCAAAAGGCGACACCCGGAAACTTTTGCTTTCAAATGGTTCCTGAAGGAAACCACCCGGACGCGGCTTTCGCAAACAAGCCACGTCCGGACGCATCTCCTGATCCGCGCGATATTGCGCGGACCATACTCAGGCCGGGATAGCTTCCGCCAGCGTGTTCAGCGCCCCAAGCACCTTGCGGGCCTGCGTGATGCGCTGCGCGTTCGTCATCTCCCGGATGATGGCCAGCTTGTGGTCCGGGCGCAGCCACACCTTCCCGTCCTTCTGCTGCGCGATCCATGTCACCAGTCCCGCCGGGTTGACGAAGCTGTTGTTGCGGAACTGGATCACCATGCCCTTCGGCCCGGCCTCCAGCCGTTCCACGCCCGCAGTACGGCACATCCGCTTCAGCGCCACGACATCGAGCAGGTTGCGCACCTCGTCGGGCAATGTGCCGAAGCGGTCGATCAGTTCCGCCTGCATCGCCTCGATTTCCGCATCGTTGGCAAGGGCCGAAATCCGGCGATACAGCCCCAGTCGCACCGGCAGGTCCGGCACATAGGTGTCGGGGATCAGCACCGGCAGGCCAAGGATGATGTTGGGGGTCCAGTCGCGATCCTCCGCCTTGCGGCGGCCCTTTTCATGGCGCAGGTCGGCCACCGCGTCTTCGAGCATCTGCTGGTAAAGCTCGATCCCGACCTCACGGATATGCCCTGACTGCTCATCGCCGAGCAGGTTGCCGGCCCCGCGCAGGTCAAGGTCGTGCGACGCCAGCGTAAAGCCCGCCCCCAGTGTGTCGAGCGTCTGCATGACCTCCAGCCGTTTCTGCGCGGCAGCCGACAGGACATGTGTCTGCGGCCATGTCAGATAGGCATATCCCCGCTGCTTGCCGCGCCCGACGCGCCCGCGCAACTGGTAAAGCTGCCCCAGCCCGAACATGTCGGCGCGATGGATGATGAGCGTATTGACCGCAGGCATGTCCAGCCCGCTTTCGACGATGTTGGTGGACAGCAGGATGTCATATTTGCCATCGCTGAATTCGGTCATGACCCGTTCCAGTTCGGTCGGGCTCAGGCGGCCATGCGCCTGCACCATCCGGGCATCGGGGACGATTTCATGCAGCCGGGCCGCCATGCGGTCGAGGTCCTCGATACGCGGCACGACGCAGAAGACCTGCCCCCCACGGAACCGCTCGCGCTGGATGGCCTCGCGGATGACGACGCTGTCGAAGGGCATGATGAAGGTCCGCACCGCCAGGCGGTCGGTTGGCGGGGTTGCGATCAGGCTCATTTCCCGCACGCCGGTCAGGGCAAGCTGCAGGGTGCGCGGCAGCGGTGTGGCCGACAGCGTCAGGACATGGACATCCTCACGCAGGGCCTTGAGCTTTTCCTTGTGCGCGACGCCGAAATGCTGCTCCTCGTCAACAATCAGCAGGCCGAGGTCCGCGAATTTGACCGTCTTGGCAAGCAGCGCATGCGTGCCGATCACGATATTGACCGTGCCATCGGCCAGCCCCTTGCGCACGGCGGTGGCTTCCTTGCCCGTGACCATGCGTGACAGTTGCGCCACCTTGATCGGCAGGTCCGCGAAACGGGCGGCGAACGTGCGGTAATGCTGCCGCGCCAGCAGCGTGGTCGGCACGACGACGGCCACCTGCCCGCCCGACATTGCGGCGACAAAGGCCGCGCGCAGTGCCACTTCGGTCTTGCCAAACCCGACATCGCCACAGACAAGCCGGTCCATCGGGCGGCCCGAGGCCATGTCGTCCAGGACGTCGGCAATGGCGCGGGACTGGTCCTCGGTCTCCACAAAGGGGAAGCGGGCGCAGAATTCGTCCCACAGTCCCTCGGCCGGCGTCAGGGCCGGTGCTTCACGCAGTGCGCGCGCCGCCGCCGTGCGGATCAGTTCACCCGCCATGTCGCGGATGCGCTGCTTCATCTTCGCCTTGCGCGACTGCCACGACACACCGCCAAGCTTGTCCAGCGCCACGCCCGTCTGTTCCGAGCCGAAGCGGCTGAGCAGTTCGATGTTCTCGACCGGCAGGAACAGCTTTTCGTTGCCGTCATAGATCAGGCGCAGGCAGTCATGCGGCGCGCTGCCGACGCCGATCGTCTCCAGCCCGTCATAGCGGCCAATGCCGTAATCCTGATGCACGACGAGGTCGCCTTCCGCGATTTCCGATGCCTCGGCAATGAACTGGTCGGCCTTCTTGCGGCGGCGCGGCGGGCGCGAGATCCGCTCACCCAGCAGATCCTGTTCGGACACGAAGGCCATGTCGTCGGCCACGAATCCGCGTTCCAGCCCCAGCGTCAGAAGCCCGATCGTGCCAGCCTTCATGCGCGCGGCCTCGTGCCATGTCGCGTATGACTGCACCGGCAGGCGGTATTCCCGCAACAGCACGCCCAGCCGTTCGGCCGAGCCACGGCTCCATGCCGTGACATAGGTGCGCCGTCCCGTCTGCGCCCATTCGTTCATGCGCGCGGCCAGCATGGGGAAGACGTTTTCGCGCATGCCGTCGGTCGCGGTGCGCGCGAACATCTGTCCCGGTCTGCCACCCGCATCAATCCCCGACGCGCCATCGGGCTGCGCAAAGGGCATGAACACCACCGCCGGATGTCCCGCCAGCATGGCCTCCCATCCCTTGCGGTCGAGATACATCAGGTGGGACGGAAGCGCGCGGTAGGGCACCTCCCCCTCACGGGTGGGCTGGCGTCGGGCCTCGAAATGGTCCGCGATCATTTCCAGCCGCGCGGTGAAGGCTTCCTCCGCCTGCTGCGCCAGTGAAATCGACACGCCGGGCAGGTAGTCGATCAGGGTTTCCATATGTTCATGGAACAGCGGCAGCCAGTGCTCCATCCCCGCATGCCGCCGCCCGGCGGAGACATGCTGGTACATCGGGTCCTCCGCCGCGGCCGGGCCGAACAGGTCGCGCCAGCCGGTGCGAAAGCGTGAAATGCTGTCGGCATCGAGGCTGAAATCCGCCACCGGCCGCATGACCAGCGCGTCCCTGCGGCCTGTCGAACGCTGGGTCGCGGGGTCGAAGCCGCGGATGTTTTCCACCTCGTCCCCGAACAGGTCGAGGCGCACAGGTTCGGCCTCGCCGGCCGGAAAGATGTCGAAAATCCCGCCGCGCGTCGCGAATTCGCCCGGTTCCATCACCGTGTCGGTGCGGTTGTAGCCGTTTGCGATCAGAAGTTCGATCAGGAATTCCTGGTCCAGTGCCTCGCCCGTGGCGATGTTGAGCGACTGCCCCTCGAACGCGCGACGCGGGGCCACGCGCTGGATCAGGCCATTGACCGTGGTCAGCACGATGCGCGGGCGCTTCGGCTTTTCCAGCAGGCAGGTCAGGGTCGCGACCCGTTCGGCCACGATGGCCGGGTTGGGCGAAACCCGGTCATAGGGCAGGCAATCCCACGCCGGAAAGCGCAGGATTTCCGCCTGCGGGGCAATAAAGGCGAGCTGTTCGCCAATCCGCGCCATTTCCGCGTCGTCGCGCGCCACATGCAGCAGGGGGCCATCATGTTCGGACAGGCGACGGGCGAGGAGAAACGCGTCATATCCCTCCGGCACGCCCCAGATCTGGGTCAGGCCGGATGTCTGTCGCGTGGCGCGGATTTCGTTCATTTGGGGCCTCGGATCGCGGCCAGACGCTCCGGGTCGTTGGCGTCAGCAAGGATGGCGCGCATCATGGGGGTATCGACTTCCGCCGGGATCGGGCGACGTCCACTCAGCCAGTCGGCAAGGTCGGCATCAGGCAGGTCCATCACTTCCTCCAGCGCGTCGAGTTCCGCCTCGCTCATGCCCTCAAGGCGCGGGGCGACAAATCCCCCGATCAGCACATCGGTTTCGTGTGTGCCACGGTGCATCGCGCGGTAATAGATACGCCGCCGGCGTGCATCAAGGCGCGACAGGTCAGGATTATTGGCTTGCATTGCGTTCCACCCCGTTATGGTTGCGTTTTGTTCTGTAACGCATTTGTCCTATAGCCGTCCCCGGGCTGTCTGTCAGCCCGGACGACCTGCATGCCAACCTGCCGGATGAACAGCCGCGTGTCACCCTGCCCCCCTGCCC